>JAZQNT010000687.1:0-1867 GCA_045627505.1 Nocardioides sp. | reverse complement strand
CCTAAGACCGCTTGGCCTCCGACTTGCTCCGAGTCGAAGATGGACAGGCCTTCGTCGCGGCTCATGTGTGGAACGCCCTTTCAAATGCGTTGGTGTGGTTTCTCAACCCCCCGAGGACCAGTGTTACTCATGGGAGAAGCGAACACACCCCGGGTCGCTGAACTTCATGTGACGAAGTTCGGCGAACCGGGGTGCGAGGCTGCTCGAGGCGCTCGGCGCGGCACGCCGGACCCCTCGGGGCAGTGTCAGACTGCGGGATCAGACGCCGCGGAAGCGGTTGATCTCGTTGATGTGCTTGTCACGCATCTCGTGGTTGAGCACGCCCAGGCCCGGCTCCGGAGAGAGGCACAGGACGCCGACCTTGCCCTGGTGGGCGTTCTTGTGGACGTCGAGGGAAGCCTGGCCCACCTCGTCGAGGGAGTAGACCTTCGACAGGGTCGGGTGGATGGCGCCCTTGGCGATGAGGCGGTTGGCCTCCCACGACTCGCGGTAGTTGGCGAAGTGGCTCGAGATGATGCGCTTGAGGTTCATCCACAGGTAGCGGTTGTCGTACTCGTGCATGTAGCCCGAGGTCGAGGCGCAGGTGGTGATGACGCCGCCCTTGCGGGTGACGAAGACGGAGGCGCCGAAGGTCTCACGACCGGGGTGCTCGAAGACGATGTCGATGTCCTCGCCGCCGGTGAGCTCGCGGATCTTGGCGCCCAGGCGCTTCCACTCCTTGGGGTTCTGCTTGGTTCCGTCCTCGTTCCAGAACTGGTAGTTCTCCTCGCTCCGGTTGATGATCATTTCGGCGCCCATGGAGCGAGCGATCTTGGCCTTCTCGTCGTTGGAGACCACGCAGACCGGGTGGGGGCCGCCGTTGAGGGCGGACTGGGTGGCGGAGCCGCCGAGGCCGCCGGAGGCGCCCCAGATGAGGACGTTGTCGCCCTGCTTCATGTTGCCGCCGTTGGCCGAGACGAGCTGACGGTAGGCGGTGGCGTTCACCAGGCCGGGCGCGGCCGCCTCCTCCCAGGTGAGGTGCTCGGGCTTGGGCATCAGCTGGTTCGCCTTGACCAGGGCGACGTGCGCCAGGCCGCCGAAGTTGGTCTCGAAGCCCCAGATGCGCTGCTCGGTGTCGAGCATCGTGTCGTTGTGGCCGTCGGGACTCTCGAGGTCGACCGAGAGGCAGTGGGCGACGACCCGGTCGCCCGGGTGCCACTTCTGCACCCCCGGTCCGGTCCTGAGGACCACGCCGGAGAGGTCCGAGCCGACGACGTGCGTGTCCAGGTCGTGGCGCTTGCCGAGCGGGCCGGTGCGGCCCAGGCGCTCCAGGAACCCGAACGTGGACACGGGCTCGAAGATCGAGGTCCACACGGTGTTGTAGTTGATGGCGGAGGCCATCACGGCCACGAGCGCCTCGCCGGGGCCCAGTTCGGGCAGCGCCACGTCGTTCACGTGCAGCGACTTGCGCGGGTCCTTGTCGCGGCTGGCGACCCCGGAGAACATGTCGACCTCGTCCTTGCGGACGAAGGCCGCTCGGTACGAGTCGGGCAACTCGAGGTGGGCGAAGTCGTCTGCGGTGGCATTGCCGGACTGAATGGCGTCGAGGATGTTCTGCACGGATCTCTCCTAGAGGGGGCTCGTGTGCTTCGAACGCAGGTTACGCATCAGTAACCTAACTGGGAAGAGGTGTGGCCCGGATCACTTCCGCTTTCAGGATGAGGGTCAGCGGGAAGGCGTCGGGAACTTCTCCGTGCGGTTGTCACGACGTGGTCACCGGTGAACCGCAGAGTGGGAATGCGAGGGACAGAGGCGGGGTCACGCGCCGTCCGATCCTGCCCATCATGCGCCGAGGGGCGGACTCCGGAAAAGGAGTCCGCCCCTCGGT
>JAZQNT010000686.1:0-8312 GCA_045627505.1 Nocardioides sp. | reverse complement strand
AGTACACCCGATCAGGATTGGTCAGGCGGACAGCCACGTCGTCGACCTCGACCTCCACGTACGGCGCCCCAGTAGCCATGGATCCAACCTAGACGCGCCGCCCGCGGGACGCGACCCCCTCGATCGGCCCAGACAATCCTCAGCCCAGAGAGTCAGCAGCCCAGAGCCAGCAGCCAAGGACCGGCAGCGCGTGCAGCGGTCGGCCACCTGCCGCCCACTGCCTACTGCCTACTGCCAACAGTCGGAGGGACAAACCGTGGTCGGGATCCTCAGAGCCTGCGGAGGGTGGCGGCGAACATCGCGTCGCTGGCGTCGGTGTGCGGCCACAGCTGGAACCGGGACTCCTCGACCACGTCGTCGCGCTCGGCGCGCACCGCGTCGACCACCCCCGAGGTCTCCTCCAGCACCGGTGAACAGGTCGCGTAGACCACCACGCCCCCCGGACGTACCGAGTCCACGGCAGTGCGCAGCAGCTGCTTCTGCAGGTCGACGAGCTCCAGGACGTCCTTCTCGGTGCGGCGCCAGCGCGACTCCGGACGACGGCGCAGGGCACCCAGGCCCGAGCACGGGGCGTCGACCAGCACCCGATCGAAGGTGCCCTCGACCCACGCCGGGGCGGTGCCGTCGCCAGTCACCACGCCGGCCATCCCGCTGCCCACGGCCCGCACGCCACGGGCGACGAGCTTGGAGCGGTGCTGCTGGCGTTCGTTGGCCAGCACCTTGGCACCACGTCGCGCGGCGAGTGCGGCGAGCAGGGCGGTCTTGCCGCCGGGGCCGGCACACACGTCGAGCCAGAGCTCGTCACGCCCCTCGACCACGGCCGCGTCCAGGGCCAGCGCCACCCGCTGCGACCCCTCGTCCTGCACACCAGCACGTCCCTGCACCAGGGCGGGCACGGCGCCGAGGTCACCTCCGCCCCACGTCAGGGCGTACGGCGAACGTCCGGTCGGCTCCGCGCCTGCCTCCTCGAGCTCCGAGACCTCGACCAGGCCGGGGCGCGCGACGAGGGTGACCTGGGGAGCGACGTTGTCGGCGGCGAGCAGGTCGGCGACCTCGCCACGCGAACGGCCGTGACCCTCCAGCGCGTCGGCAAGGCGCTCGACCACCCAGCGCGGGTGCGAGGTGGCGACGGCGAGGTGTCCGACGAGGTCCCGCGACGGGTCCGGGGCAACCTGGCCGATCCAGGCGCCGAGACCGTGGGCGGCGACCTTGCGCAGGACCGCGTTGACGAGCCCGGTGGGACCGGTGCCCACCTTGTCCCGGGTCAGCTCGACCGTCGTGGCGATGGCGGCGTGGTCGGGCACCCGCATCGCCAGGAGCTGGTGCACCCCGAGGCGCAGCACGTCGCGCACCTTCGCCTCCAGGCGCGGCTTGTCCAGGTTGGCGTCGATGATCGCGTCGTAGAGGCCCTGCCATCGGATGGTTCCGGAGGCGAGCTCGGTGGCGAAGGCCGCGTCGCGCCCGCTGAGGTCGTACTTCTCCAGGACGTGGGGCAGCACCAGGTTGGCGTAGGCATCCTCCACCCGTACCGCTTTCAGCACGTCGAAGGCGGCCAGCCGGGCAGGGTCGACCTTCGACCTGGTGCGGGGCCGCGACGCCCCGGACGCCGGCGTGGCTGCCGGCCCGGTTCCGGGGCGGGGGCCCCGTCGGCCAGTGCTGCGTCCACCGCGGCGGCGGTACTCACCCATCTGCGAAGTGCTCCTTGACGAGGCGGCGTGGTGCGCGGGTGGCCCACGCCTCGGTGATCACCTCGGCCAGCTCGTCCCGGCTGATCTCGCCGAGACGGGAGAGACGGACGAGCACCGAGGTGCTGGTGCGGAAATGGTCGACGGTGAAGAACGGGGTGGCTGGGTCCTCGACCAGGGACTGCTTGGTGCCCATGTCGGGGGTGACGACCACGAGGACGTCGTCCCAGACCTCTCCCGTCTCCGGGTCGGTGGCGGTCTTGTGGGGGTGGCGGTAGAGGACGAACCCCCTGCCCTTCTCCCCTGCCAGCACCTTCCAGGTGGGGACATCGCCCCACGTGGTGCCGAACTCGGTCCCCGGGAGCGTGGCGCAGATCTCGTCCACGTCCTCGGGGCGGGCCGGTCGATCCGTCGGAGTCATCCCAGTGAGCCTACGCAGACCGGACCTGCCCGACGAGCCCCGGCTCAGGACTCGGTGACAGCCTCCGGCTCGGGCTCCACCCCGAAGCGGACGCCCGACTCCAGGCGCGCCCCGCGGGCCCAGTCAGCGGCGTTCATCTGCTTCTTTCCGAACGCCTTGACCTCACCGAGCTTCACCGGGACGGTGTCGGTGCCCACGAAGACGGCCTTCTTGGTGACCTCGAGGACGCCCGGTGCCAGCGGCTCGCGGTCGGCGGCGACGGTGACCGGGAAGATCTTGATCCGCTCACCCTCGTGCAGGCTCCAGGCGCCGGGGGCCGGGGTGCAGGCGCGGATCTGGCGGTCGATCGCCACCGCGGTGCGGTTCCAGTCGATCTTGGCGTCCTCGACCAGGATCTTCGGGGCGATGGTGATGCCGTCGGTCGGCTGCTCGCGGGCCTCGATCTGGCCGGACTCGATGCCGGAGATGGTCTGGACGAGCAGCTGCGCACCGCCCTCGGCGAGGCGACCGAGGAGGTCGCCGGAGGTGTCGGTCTCGCGGATCCGTTCGGTCATGACACCGAACGTCGGACCCGCGTCCAGGGCCTTGACGATGCGGAAGGTGGTGGCACCGGTGAACTCGTCGCCGGCCCACACCGAGTGCTGCACCGGCGCGGCCCCACGCCATGCCGGGAGCAGCGAGAAGTGCAGGTTGATCCACCCGTGGGTGGGGATGTCCAGGGCGGACTGCGGGAGCAGGGCACCGTAGGCCACCACCGGGCAGGCCTCGGGGGCCAGCGCCTTCAGCTGCTCCTGGAACTCCGGGTCACGCGGGTGCTCGGGCTTCAGCACCGGGATGCCGAGCTCCTCGGCGCGCTGGGCCACGGGCGAAGCCACCAGCTTGCGCCCCCGCCCCGACGGGGCGTCCGGGCGGGTGATGACCGCGACGACCTCGTGCTCGGAGTCGACGAAGGCGTTCAGGGACGGGACGGCGACCTCGGGGGTGCCGGCGAAGACGATGCGCATGTCAGAAACCGAATCCGTTCGTTGCGTGGGGCGAGACCTTGATGGTGGGCTTCTCGAGGCCGAACCAGTCGGACTCCCGGATCGCCTTCATCGCCGCCTTGCGGGCCTCGGCGTCGAGGCGGTCGATGAAGAGGACGCCGTCCAGGTGGTCCGTCTCGTGCTGGATGCAGCGCGCCAGCAGGTCGGAGCCCTCGATGGTGACCGGGTCACCGTGCATGTTGAAGCCCTTGGCCACGACCCGCAGTGCTCGCCTGCAGTCGTAGGCGAGGTTGGGGAGGGAGAGGCAGCCCTCGGGGCCGTCCTGCATCTCGTCGGAGAGGTCCAGCACCGGGTTGATGAGGTGGCCCAGCTCCCCGTCGATGTTCCAGGTGAACGCGCGCAGACCAACACCGATCTGGGGCGCGGCCAGGCCGGCGCCCCCCGCCTCGTTCATCGTTTCGGTGAGGTCCTGCACGAGGGTGCGCAGTTCCTTGTCGAAGGTGACGACCTCGAGCGCAGGCTTGCGCAGGATCGGGTCACCGAACAGACGGATCGGCTGGACGGACACGGGGCTCCTCTCGGGGGACGGACCGTCCGGTCAGCCGGAACGGCTGGTGGCGGCCCGTGGGCACCGTCGAGTCTAGTGAGCCACGCTCGCGGCCTCCGATTCGCCGCGCTGGGCGCCGTGCATGACCCGCCCGGCACAGCCCCTTCGGCGTGCCCGGTCAGGGGCAGCGTCAGAGCGTGACGGGGTCGACGCGCACCTTCACCGCGGCGGCCCGTCGGGCGGAACGGACACGTTGCATGTCCACCAACGCCTCGCTCAGCGTCGCACCGACCGCGCGCGGGACCCGGAGCACGTACCGTGCCAGCTCCGACTCTCCCGCACCGGGCGCGCGCTCGCTCACCGGGACCGGTCCCAGCACCTCGATCACCGCGGGCATCTCCACCAGCCCCAGGGCCTCCTCCACGGCCTCCGGCTCACCGGTGACCGTGGCCATACGGACCGCCGGGGGCAGGTGCGTCTCCACCCGGACGTCGAGCTCGCGCTCGGCGAAGCCCGCAGGATCCCAGCGCACGAGCGCCTGCACCACCGGCAGGGTCGGGTCACCGACCACGGCCACCCGACCGCCGTGACGGACCAGGCCGGCGGCGTTCAGCCACTTGCGCAGGACCTCCTCGTCCGCCCGCAGCTCGACCCGCCCCAGGGAGAGCCAGACGTCGAGCAGCACCACCGCGGTGTACCCGTCCTGGGCCACCGGCTCCGCACCGGGCGTGGCAACCACGACCACTCCACGACCGTCCACCGACTCCAGGATCCGGTCGCCACCAGAACTGCGCACGGTCACGCCGGGCAACAGGCGCCCCAGCTCCTCGGCCGTCCGATCACGTCCGATCACCGGCGCCCGCAGCCCCTGATGCCCGCACTCGGTGCACCGCCACGCCAGCTCGGGGGTCCCGCACCACCCGCAGGACGGGGGCTTGGTGGCCGAGCCCAACGTCAACGGACCCGAGCACCCGCGGCAGCGGGCAGGGGTACGGCACCGTTCGCAGGCAAGCGACGGGAGGTAGCCGGTGCGCGGGGTCTGCACCAGCACCGGGCCGTGCGCCAGCGCCTGCTTCACCAGCTGCACCACCCGTGGGGGGATCCGGGTGGCCACGGATCGGTCCTGCAGCCAGTGGGCGTCCACCAGGGCGGCCTCGCGCACGGCGGCCCGCGTGGCCTGGATGTCGCGCGCCCACCCCGTCCGGACCAGGTACTCGGCCTCGACCGTGCGGGTGAAACCACCCACCAGCACTGCGGCACCCATCTGCTCCGCGCGCGTCAGGAGCACCTCACGGGTGTGCGGATACGGGGCGCGTGGTTCGGAGTGCAACTCGTCCCCGTCGTCCCAGATCACCACCAGGCCCAGGTTCTCGACCGGGGCGAAGGCAGCCGAACGTGTGCCGACGACGATCCGGGCGTTCCCTCGTCGCACGGCGAGGAAGGAGGTCCAGCGAGCCGCTGGTCCCAGATCGGCGGTCAGCACGACGTGGTCGGGGTGTCCGGGTCGCGGCTCGTCCTGCCCCCCGGCTGTCGTGAGGGCTGAGAGCGCATCGCTGACCCGGGCGACGTCGCGGTGGTGCGGGACGCAGACGACGACTCCCCGGCCCGCGGCCGCGGCGGTCACGGCCGCGTGCGCCACCATCGAGGGCCAGTCCGTGCCCGGCGCGGCCTGCCAGACGGCGCGCGGGGACTCCCCCGCGGCCAGGTGCTGGACGAAGGCATCCCCGTGCTCATGGCCGATCCACGCCGCTCGCGCCGCCCCGAGGTCGGCGGACACCGGTGTCCCGGATCCCGGCGGAGGTGCCTCTGCCTCCGCCGTCGCGTGACGCGGAGGGACGGCCAGTCGCAGCACGTCTGCCCGCGCACCCGCGTAGCGGCGCGCGACCAGACCCGTGAGGTCGGCCACCTCAGGGGTCAGGACCAGCTCCGGGCTGACCACCCGGCGCAGTGGGTGCAGACGACCGGGATGCTCCGACTCCGCGACCCGCTCGACCACGAAGCCGTCGACGTCCTGACCGGCGAATCGGACCTTCACCCGGACCCCCGGCTGGCAGGTCTCGGAGAACTTCTCCGGCACCAGGTAGTCGAAGGGACGGTCGAGGTGCGCGAGGGGAACGTCCACCAGAACCCGGGCCACCGGGTCGACGGCCGCCGGCTCGGCCTCCTTGGCCCGCCGCTTCTCCGCGCGCGCCGTGCTCCGGCGTGCTTCCGCGACCTGGTCGCGCACGGAGTCACGAAGGCCGGGCAGCATGTCCAGCTGCCCGCCCTCGTGGTTGTCGCTCATGAAGACATTGGTACCAGCACCCACCGACCGCTTCGGCGCGGAGGACCCGGTGCCACGCTCTGGTCTCAGAGACCAGCGGCGACGCGGAGCGCCTCGGCGCGGTCGGTGACCTCCCAGGTGAAACCGGGGAGCTCGCGACCGAAGTGGCCGTACGCCGCGGTCTGGGCGTACTTGGGCTTCAGCAGGTCGAGATCACGGACGATCGCGGCCGGTCGCAGGTCGAAGACCTCGAGGACCGCCTGCTGGATCTTCTCGTCCGAGACCACGCCCGTGCCGAAGGTCTCGATGAAGACACCGACCGGGGCAGCCTTGCCGATCGCGTAGGCCACCTGGGCCTCGCCCCGAGGGGCCAGGCCGGCGGCCACCCCGGTCTTGGCGACCCAGCGCATCGCGTAGGCGGCCGAGCGGTCGACCTTCGACGGGTCCTTGCCCGAGAAGGCGCCACCACCGTGACGCGCCATGCCACCGTAGGTGTCGATGATGATCTTGCGACCGGTCAGGCCGGCGTCACCCATCGGACCACCCACGACGAAGCGACCGGTCGGGTTGACCAGCAGTCGGTAGTCGTCGGACGGAATCTCGAACGAGCCGAGCACCGGGTCGACGACGTGGAGCTTGATCTCCTCCTCGAGCTTGTCGAGGTCGGTGTCCTCCGAGTGCTGGGTCGAGAGCACCACGGTGTCGACGCGCACCGGACGGTTGGCGGCGTCGTACTCGATGGTGACCTGGGTCTTGCCGTCGGGGCGCAGGTTGGGCATGGTGCCGTTCTTGCGCACCTCGGAGAGCCGCTGGGCAAGGCGCTGGGCGATGGTGATCGGCAGCGGCATCAGCTCGGGGGTGTCGTCGCAGGCATAGCCGAACATCAGCCCCTGGTCGCCGGCGCCCTGGAGGTCGAGCTCGTCGGTGGAGGACCCCACCCGTCCCTCGTGCGCACTGTCCACGCCCTGGGCGATGTCGGCCGACTGCTCGCCGATGGCGACGGTCACGCCACAGGAGTTGCCGTCGAAGCCCTTCTCCGAGGAGTCGTAGCCGATCTCCAGGATCTTCTGCCGCACCAGCTGGGCGACCGGGGCGTAGGCCTCGGTGCGCACCTCGCCGGCCACGACCACCAGGCCGGTGGTCAGCAGCGTCTCGACGGCCACACGGCTCGCCGGGTCGTGCGCGAGCAGGTAGTCGAGCACGGTGTCGCTGATCTGGTCAGCGATCTTGTCCGGGTGACCCTCGGTCACGGACTCAGACGTGAACAGGCGTCCAGTCACGGCGTCACTCTCTCCCAGAAGAAATTGGTGAACCCCAGCCTAGGAGCCGATCCGGGAGCCGGACCGGCGTCTCAATGCGTGAGTTCCGGTTGTGGTGTGTGGGGGGCCGGTGAGGGCCCGGGGTCTCAGGTCGCGAGTCGTGGGACGACCTGGTCCCAGATCGCGTGTGCGACGGTGGCCTTGGAGCCGGCCGGCACGTCCACCGCGTCCCCGTGCGCGGTGAGGATGACGACGTCGTTCTCGGTGGAGCCGAAGACCGCTCCCCCGCTGACGTCGTTGACCACGAGCAGGTCACATCCCTTGCGGGCCAGCTTCGCGCGGCCCAGCTCGAGCACGGATCCAGTGTCGTCGCCGGTCTCGGCGGCGAAACCGACCACGACCTGTCCGTCGCGCAGACGGGTGTGGGACAGCTCCGCGAGAATGTCGGGGTTCTGCTCGAGCTCGAGCGCGGGGGCAGACCCGTCAGCGGACTTCTTGATCTTGTTGGTGCTCCGGTTGACCGGGCGGAAGTCGGCGGGCGCCGCGGCCATGACCACGGCGTCGGCACCGGCCGCGGCGGCCACCACGGCCTCACGCAGCTGCTCGGTGGTCTCCACCGGCACCACGTCCACGCCCGCCGGGGCACCCAACGTGACGTTGGCGCTCACCAGCGTCACCCGGGCCCCGCGGGAAGCAGCCGCGCGGGCAATCGCGTAGCCCTGGAGGCCGGAGGAGCGGTTGCCCAGGAAACGCACCGGGTCGAGGTACTCGCGGGTGCCGCCGGCCGAGACCACGACGTGGCGGCCGGCGAGGTCGGCGATCGGCTCACCGAGCGTGGTGCGGGCGAGCACCTGCGTGGCGAACTCGAAGATCTCGCTCGGCTCGGGGAGCCGGCCCTTGCCGGCGGTTCGAAGGAATCTGCTCCATCGTGATGGCGATTTCCTTCATGGCGTCGGCGAAGGAGGTCATGTCGGTGAGCAGGCAGAGGACGTCCTTGCCCTGGAGGGCGAACTTCTCGGCGACGGCGAGCGAAACGTCGGGCACGAGCATGCATTCCACCGTCGGATCGGCCGCGGCGTGGACGAACATGACCGTCTTCGCGAGGGCGCCGTTTTTGTCGAGGGTGGAGCGGAACTTGAGGTATTCGTCGTACT
>JAZQNT010000685.1:0-1878 GCA_045627505.1 Nocardioides sp. | reverse complement strand
TCGGGGAGGGCGGGCGCGGCGGGGAGCGGCACCTGCCAGCGGGCCAGCGTGCCGCTGGACTCGTTGGGACCCACCTGGAGGGTGCCACCGAGCAGGGAGGCCCGCAGTCGGACGTTCTCCAGGCCGCTGCGGCGCACGTCGGGGTCCAGACCCCGGCCGTTGTCCCCCACGAGCAGAGTGAGCTGTCCGTGCTCGAGCCTGACGTCCACCCGGCATCCGGTGGCCCCCGAGTGCCGGGCCACGTTCGAGAGCAGCTCGCGCATGCTGGCCAGCAAATGGCTGCCGACCACCGACTCGACCCGGTCGACCTCCCCGGCCATGCTCAGCAGGGGCCTGAAGCCGAGCGTCCGGGAGTACTCGGCGACGAGGTCCCGCACGCCGTCGCTGGGAGCGCAGTCCGGCCCCTCGGCGAGCCCGAAGATCGCCGAGCGGATGTCGCCCAGCACCTGGTCCAGCCCCGTGGTGACCGCGTCCATCCCCGCGCGCACGGCCTCCAAGTCGTCGTTGCGGGCGAGCGCCTTCAGCTGCAGCCCGGAGGCGAAGACCCGCTGGATCACCACGTCGTGCAGCTCCCGGGCCAGCCGGTCCCGCTCGGCACGGACCGCGGAGCACACCTGCTCGTCATTGGCCCATGCCCGCTCCAGGACCCCGCCGGCGTGACTGGCCAGGGCGTCCAGCAGCGCCTGCTCCGCGGCGTCGGGCGTCCAGTCCCGGTCACTGAACCAGACGACCACGTAGTGCTGCTCCGCGCGCCCCTGCAGCGGAGTCACGAGGACGGCGTCGTCCCCGGGTCCGGCCCGGAACGGCTCCTGCCGCTCCAAGGAGCGTTCCAACGAGACGCGGTACCGGTGGAAGAGCGCCCGGAGCCGGGGCTGGAATCCGGCGGCCACGTCCTTGGCGCGCACCTCGTGGAAGCCACCCGGGTGGGCCTGGACCACCACGACGCCGGTGGCACCGAGTCCTCGACGAGCCACCTTCACCATCCGGGCCAGCGCCTCGTCCACGGGGGTGGTGGCCGCGACCGCGTGGGCGACGGCCAGGAAGTCGTCGACGTCGACCTTCCCCCGCCTGCCCCCGTCGGGATGGGTCACTGACTCGCGGGTCCGGTGCCTGGCAAGGGGAACGCCCATGTCACCCAGAGTGCCACGCGTCGGCGCCGGCACCCCGACAGGGGAGACCGTTCACGGAGCCAGACGTCGCCGGGCCCACCCGCCGCCGATGTCGCCGCCGATGTCGCTGCCGATGTCGCTGCCGATGTCGAGGTACTCCAACCGGTCGTGCAGTCGGCTGGGCCGCCCCTGCCAGAACTCGAAGGAGGTGGGCCGCACCCGGTAGCCACCCCAGGTCGGCGGGACCGGGACCTCCCCGTCCTCCTCGCGGACGCCGAACCGGGTCGCGGCTGTCGCGTAGGCCCGTTCCAGGTCGGCACGCGAGGCCACCACCGTCGACTGCTGCGAGGCCCACGCGCCCAGACGGGCCCCCCGCGGGCGCGAGGCGAAGTAGGTGGTGACCTCGTCCGCGTCGAGCTGCTCGGTCCGACCCGCCACCCGCACCTGACGCTGCATGGCGTGCCAGGTGAAGACCAGGGCACAGGCAGGGTTGGCGGCCAGGTCGCGTCCCTTGCGCGAGGCGGTGTTCGTGAAGAACACGAAGCCGCGACCGGGCTCGAACGCCTTGAGCAGCACGGTCCGGGCCGACGGCAGACCCTGCGCCCCGACGGTGGCCAGCACCATCGCGTTGGGCTCGACCACCTCCGGCGCCACCACCGCGACAGCGAACCACGTCGTGAACTGCGCCCAGGGATCGGTGGAGGCCGATTCCTCGTCCAGGCGAGCTGCGGTGTACTCGGTGCGCAGGGCTGCGATGCCCACCCCGAAC
>JAZQNT010000684.1:0-1868 GCA_045627505.1 Nocardioides sp. | reverse complement strand
TCATTGGTTTTGCCTTCAATGCCGGGACGGGAGGCGCTGCAATTATATAACACATGACGGATATGCTTTTTGTCACCGTCAAATTCAAAAAGCAGTGCAAAAGCGGCCAGCTCGGAATTGGCATCCTCGATCAGCACACCGTTGGCATCCAGCGTTTCACCGGGAGCGGCCCCCCGGCCGTCGACGGTCTGCACCCGCCTGGTCCGGGCGTCGTAGTGGACGAAGTACCCGCCACCGCCGACACCGGCCCTGTACGGCTCGGTGACGCCCAGGGCCGCTGCCGTGGCGACCGCGGCGTCGGCGGCGTTGCCACCCCATCGCAGCACCTCGAGGCCGATCCGGGTGGCGTCGGGGTCGACCGAGGAGACCGCGCCGCCATGGCCGACCACGGTGGCCACCTTGGGTGGGGCCTTCGGCCCGGTCTTGGGTGGGCTACCGGGGCGCCCATGCCCCTTGCTGTGCCCCTTGCCGGTCTTCTTGCCGGTCTTCTTGCCGGTCTTCTTGCCGGTCTTCTTGCCAGTCTTCTTGCCGTGGACGACGGCCTTGCCCTTGCTCTTTCCCTGGGCCTTGTTCTGGGCCTTGTTCTGGGCCTCGCCGGGCGCTGCATCCGCCTGCCCGGGCGCTCGTGGCGGGGCGGAGTGCGCGGGCGGCGCCCCGACAAGCGCCCCGACGAGGAGGAGGGACGCTGCGGCAGCGACGCGGCGGGGACGACGGTCGAACGTGGACGTGCTCATGGATCCTCCCGAGAAAGCTGGTTCCTCCACCGTCGACCCCTCGTACGCCGGTTGTCCACCGTCAACAGGACCAAACGAGGCGCATACCCAGCAACAGGTACGCAGCCGGGACAAACACGGGATTCCAGTCGGGAGGCGCGAGAACGACGCAGGCCCGCACCCCGAAGGGTGCGGGCCTGTCAGGCAGAGCTGCCCGGTCAGAGCTGCCCGGTCCAGGGGCAGGCTCGTGGCTCAGTTCGTGCCGCAGGAGGGCGCGTCGGGCAACGGCGCCGGGACGCCAATGCTGGGCATGCCCAGCCCGACGCCCGTCGGGGCGGGCGGCGCGGAGGTGCGGCGCTCCCACGCGTCACCGGCACGGGTGCGGCGCACGGACTGGATCGGGGCGTCCGCGATCAGGTAGTGCGGGGCACCGCGGGTGATCTCGACGGTCACCATGTCACCGGGGCGCACGGAGTCGGCGTCCACTCCCGAGAAGTCGGCGGCGAAGTGCACCAGGCGGTTGTCGGGGGCACGGCCCGAGAGGCGCAGGGTCTCGCCGTCGCGGCGTCCCTCGCCCTCGGAGACCATCAGCTCGAGGGTGCGGCCCTCGAGCTTCTGGTTCTCCTCCCAGGTGATCTGCTCCACCAGCGCGGCCAGGCGCTGGTAGCGGTCCTTGACCACCGCGGGGTCGATCTGGTCGGGCATCGTCGCGGCCGGGGTGCCGGGGCGGATGGAGTACTGGAAGGTGAACGCCTGGGCGAAGCGAGCCTGGCGCACGACCTCCATCGTCTGCAGGAAGTCCTCCTCGGTCTCGCCCGGGAAGCCGACGATGATGTCGGTGGAGATGGCGGCGTCGGGGATGGCGGCGCGCACCTTGTCGAGGATGCCGAGGAACTTCTTCTGCCGGTACGAGCGACGCATGGTCTTCAACACCGCGTCGGAGCCCGACTGCAGCGGCATGTGCAGCTGCGGCATCACGTTCGGCGTCACGGCCATCGCCTCGATCACGTCGTCGGTGAACTCGGCCGGGTGCGGCAACAAAATGAATACGAAACGCGCTCCACCATAAATTTGAAATGCGTTATTAAATTCTTTCTCACAAAACTTGTTATGTACAAGTGCTGTTACGATACCTAATATAATGCCAAGAAAAAC
>JAZQNT010000683.1:0-3348 GCA_045627505.1 Nocardioides sp. | reverse complement strand
AGTTGCACAAACCCCCTGTCGACGTGTGCACCCAGGCCGCAACAGGTGCGATTGCGTCATTTGAGCCGTTTTGTCTCACTTCCGCGTCTCCTGACGAGTGCGGCTGGCTTGTCACCCCGTTCTGCGACGTGCAGCCTCCCGCCGCTGGGCTCCACGAGGTGCTTTTCCGGCAGAACTGACCGATCGGACGATGCCGCGAGGGACAGGGGCAGGAGGGGGGCGGAGGCCGCGTCGGTCGCCAAGGGGTGTCGGCTCACAACGTCGCACGGCCCGCCCCGGGCGGTGCCGGGCGGGGCGTGGGGTGCGACTGCCGTGCGTGACGTTCGGGTCGAGGATCAGGCAGGCAGGACCAGGTCGTCGAGTGCGCCGAGCAGGTCGTCCCACAGGTCTTCGACGTCCTCGATTCCCACCGACATCCGCACCAGCGCGTCCGGGATGGTGGCCGGCTCCACCTTCCAGCGACGACGGCGCTCGAAGGTCGACTCGACGCCGCCCAGCGAGGTGGCGTGCACCCAGATGCTGGTCTTGCGGGTCAGCAGGTCGGCGGCCATCGCGCCCTCGGCAAGGACGATCGAGATGATGGCGCCGAAGCCGGGGTAGCGGACCTCGGCGACCGCCGGGTGCTCGCCGAGGCGGCGCACCAGCTCCTGGGCGTTGGCCTGGGCCCGCTCGACGCGCAGGTGCAGGGTTCGCAGGCCCCGCAGCGCGAGCCAGGTCTCGAAGGTGCCGGGCACCGCCCCGAGCAGCTCCCGTCGTCCCTTGAGCACCGACAGGAGTTCTGCGTCGCGGGTGACCACCGCGCCGAGCAGCACGTCGCTGTGACCGGCCAGGTACTTGGTGGCCGAGTGGACCACCAGATCCACCTCGTCCTCGAGCGGGCGCTGCAGCACCGGGGTCGCGAAGGTGTTGTCCACCACCACGTACGCGCCGGCCTCGTGCGCCGCGGCCCGGATGGTGGGGATGTCGGCCACCTCGAGGGCGGGGTTGGTCGGGGACTCCAGCCACACCAGCACCGCCCCCTCGCAGGCGGCGACCACGGCGTCGGTGTCGGTGATGTCCACCAGCTCGCAGACGATGCGTCCGCGCGCCTCCAGGTCGGCCAGCTGCATCACGGTGCCGGTGTAGGAGTGCCGCGGCGCCACCACCTTCCCGCCCTGGCCGACGAGGTCGAGCACGGTGGAGACCGCGGCCAGGCCGGAGGAGAAGGCCAACGCCTTGCCGCCCTCCAGTGCGCCCAGCGCCTCCTCGAACGCCGACCAGGTCGGGTTGCCGTAACGGCCGTACTCGAGGTCACCGCCGGCGCGGTACGTCGAGGCCATGGTGATCGGGGTGTTCAGCGGCGCGTCCGGCTCGGCGGGAGGACGCCCTGCAGTCACCGCGAGGGTGCTGGGGCGCAGGGAACGCTGCGCGTCGCCGGGGGTCTCGGTCTGGTCCTGGGGGAAGTCGGTGCCCATGGGGTCGAGCGTAGGCCGATAGGGTCTGTGCTGATGAATGCACCTGCCAGCCGCAAGCCCCGTGTCGTCGTCGTCTTCGGCGGCCGTTCCTCCGAGCACTCCATCAGTTGCGTCACCGGTGGCGCCGTCATGGATGCCATCGACCGCGACGCCTACGAGGTCGTCCCGGTCGGCATCACCCGTGACGGCCGCTGGGTCCTCGGCGACTCCGACACCGCCGGGCTCCGTCTGGGCCCCCAGGGCGAACTGCCCGAGGTGGACGCGAACCGTCCGTCGGCGGCGCTCGTGCGCGAGCAGGACCACACCGCCCTGGTCGTCACCGAACCGGGGCTGCCCCCGCGCTCCCTCGGCCCGGTCGACGTCGTCTTCCCGGTCCTGCACGGGCCCTGGGGTGAGGACGGCACACTGCAGGGCATGCTCGAGATGATGGACGTGCGCTACGTCGGGCTCGGGGTGCTCGGCTCCGCGGTCAGCATGGACAAGCACTACATGAAGCTCGTGCTCGAGGCGGCCGGGATCCCGGTGACGCCCGGCATCACGGTGACGCGCCGACGCTGGCAGCGGGAACCCGACGCGGTCCGCGCCGAGGTCGAGGCACTGGGCTACCCGGTCTTCGTGAAGCCCTGCCGTGCCGGTTCGTCGATGGGCATCAGCAAGGTCTCCACCCCGGACCACCTCGAGGCCGCACTGCTGGCAGCCCAGGAGCACGACCCCAAGGTCCTGGTCGAGGTGGCCGCGATCGGCGCCCGGGAGATCGAGTGCGGCGTGCTGGAGGGGCTCGACGGTTCGATCCTCACCTCCATGCCCGCAGAGATCCGGATCACCGGCAACCACGAGTTCTACGACTTCGCGGCCAAGTACGACGCCGCCGAGCACACCGAGCTGGACGTCCCGGCGAAGCTGCCCGAAGCGGTGGCCGAGGAGATGCGCGAGCTCAGTGCCCGGGTCTTCGAGGCGGTCTCCGGCGAAGGCCTCTCCCGCGTCGACTTCTTCGTGATGCCCGACAACTCGCTGGTGGTCAACGAGCTCAACACGATGCCCGGCTTCACCCCGCTCTCGATGTATCCGCAGATGTGGCAGGCGGCCGGCATCTCCTACCCCGAGCTGGTCAGCCAGCTGCTCGAGCTCGCGCTGCGCCGGGGCACCGGACTGCGCTGAGCCGCACCGTCGTCGTCGGCCTGGGCAGACGCGCAAGGCGCCCCTCGGTCTCGAGGGGCGCCTTGCGCGTCCGGGCGGGACGTTCGTCGTGGTCACGCCGCACCACAGACGCAGTGCCGCACCACAGAGGCAGTGCCCGCGGCAGACGCCGTGGTGCACCGCGGCCGAGGGCGTACTCGACCGCGGGCGCACTCACCTGAAGGGCGCACTCACGCTCAGGGCCCGCTCAGCTGCAGGGCGCGGTCTCCTGCAGGTGCTCGCCCACGAGTTCCCCCAGCACGCCCAGCTGGATGTCGGGGGAGTTCTTCCGGTACTGCGCCGGGATCGTGACGGTGACCCGGGGGGAGTGGCTCTGGGCGGTGATCGCGATGTCGGCGTCGGGGTCCTTCAGTTGTGCGTCGGGCATGTACCAGCCGATGCCGTCGAGCTCGCTGCAGCTGCTGAACGCGTCGAACGTGTCGGGAGCCTTCGCCCCGCACTCCAGCACCACGGCCGGGTCTCCCCAGGCGGCAGAGGTGGTGCTCGCCCCCGAGACCTCGCGGCGTTCCTGGCCGAAGAGCTCGTCCGGCGCGGCGGCCACCAGTTCCTCGCAGGTGGCCAGGTCCGCGCCCTCGACGGCCGGCGCGGCCACCTCGACGGCATCGGAGCACCCGGAGAGCAGGCCGATTCCCAGGACGGTCGCGGCGAGGGGCCCCGCCGTGCGGCGGAGCGCCAGACGGGATGCAGGACGTCGGGA
>JAZQNT010000682.1:0-1919 GCA_045627505.1 Nocardioides sp. | reverse complement strand
CCAAGGAGTTGTCCCTCTCTATTGTCTTCCTAAGACCGCTTGGCCTCCGACTTACTGGTCGATCTTCGTGATCTTCTCGAGCACCGCCTTCATGTCAGCCGGCGTCTTCTCGTTCGCAATCGCCTTCTGGACGAGCTCCATCGCATAGCCGTAGAGCTTATCCGCCGACACGCGCATGCCGAGACCGAACTGGGCGTTGTCCTCGAAGAGCGAGTTCGACCACGCCGGGCCGCGTCCGTCGCTGCGCTGGCAGTACGGGGTGGTCGGCAGGTTGCCGCCGTAGATGGACGAGCAGCCCGTCGCGTTCGCGATGAGGAGCCGGTCGCCGCAGATCTGGGTGAGGAGCTTCACGTAAGGCGTCTCGCCGCAGCCCGCGCACGCACCCGAGAACTCGAAGAGCGGACGCTTCAGCTGGCTGTCGAGGAGCATCTTGGTGTTGAGCTTCATCGGATCGACCTCGGGGAGCCCGAGGAAGAACTTCCAGTTCTCGGCCTCGCTCTTGCGGAGCGGGATCTGCGGAACCATCTTGAGCGCACCCTTCGGGCACTGGACGACGCAGAGCTCGCAGCCCATGCAGTCTTCCGGAGCGACCTGGATCGTCACCTTCTCGACGAACTTCGGTGCGTTCGTCTCGCTCATGCCGGGCCGGGACGGCCTGCTGCACATCAGCAAGCTGCGCCCGCTCGCGGGTGGCAAGCGCGTCGAGGCCGTCGAGGACGTCGTCTCCGTCGGTCAGAAGATCCAGGTCGAGATCGGTGAGATCGACGACCGTGGCAAGCTGTCGCTGGTGCCGGTCGTCGAGGAGGCCGCGGAGGCCGCCGAGGAGACCGACTCCGAGTGAGTTCGAAGAGCACCGGACCGACCGGCCAGCAGGTGACTGCTGGCCGGTCGGCCATTTCCTCCACGGTCGGGGCCCAGCCCACCCAGCCGGTGGGCTCCACCCGCACCCTGCTCCAGGTCGAGGACGGCGAGGGACGGGTGACGTCGCTGGTGCGTCGCACCCTGCTCCCCGGCGGTCTGCGCGTGGTCACCGAGCAGATGGCCGGTGTGCGCTCGGCGTGCGTCGGGGTCTGGATCGGCGTGGGCTCCCGGGACGAGGTCCCGAGCCTGCACGGCGCCTCGCACTTCCTCGAGCACCTGCTGTTCAAGGGCACCAAGGAGCGCACCGCGCTGGACATCTCGGTGGCCCTGGACGAGGTGGGCGGTGAGTTCAACGCCTTCACCGCGAAGGAGTACACCTGCTTCCACGCGCGTGTCCTCGACACCGACCTCGACCTGGCCGTCGACGTCATCGGCGACATGATCACCTCCTCGGTCATCACCGACGAGGACGTCGAGGCGGAGCGCGAGGTGATCCTCGACGAGATCGCGATGCACGACGACGACCCCGATGACGTGGTGCACAACCTGTTCGCGGCCCAGGCGTGGGGCGACTCGCCCCTGGGGCGTCCGATCGCGGGCACCGAGGATTCCATCGCGGGGTTGAGCCGCGACCAGATCGTGCGGTTCTACAAGCGCCACTACCGTCCGGCGAACACGGTCGTCACGGTGGCGGGGAACGTGGAGCACGCAGCTGTGGTCCGCAGCGTGCGCAAGGCGTTCGGGCGCAACAACTTCCTGGTCGGTGAGGAGGCCCCCGTCCGTCCGCGGATCACCTCGGAGCTGCGTCCGGTGGCGCCGGGGGAGTCCCGCGTCACCCGCCCGCTCGGGCAGGTGGGCGTGGTCCTGGGCATGCAGGGGATCACCCGCACGGACCCGCGCCGGTTCGTGCTCGGGGTCCTGAACACCGCGCTGGGGGGAGGCACCTCCTCGCGCCTCTTCCAGGAGGTCCGCGAGAAGCGTGGGCTGGCCTACTCGGTGTACTCCTTCGGCTCCCACCACGACGTGGCGGGCCTGGTCGGGGTCGGGGTCGCCTGCCT
>JAZQNT010000681.1:0-2007 GCA_045627505.1 Nocardioides sp. | reverse complement strand
GCTCGAGCGCACCCGCACGGTCTTCCTCGTCCAGCTGGTCGTGGGCGGGGTCAACGTCGCCACCGCGATCGGCTTCACCGCGCTGGTCGACCCCGAGCACGGCGCCGGCGCGCTGGCCGCCTCGTACGCGCTGGCCTACCTGTGCGGGGCCGTGGTGAGCTGGGTCGTGCTGCGCCGCGCGCTCGGGTCCATGGACGGGCGGCGCACGCTGCGCTTCGCCGTCCGGATGGTGTTCGCGGTCGGCCTGGCGCTGCTGCTCGCCGCCGGTCTGTGGCTGGCGCTCGACGCGGGACGGGAGGATGCTTCGCCCGCCTTCTCGCTGCTGCGTGGCGGCGGGGTGGGTCTGGTCTACCTGGCTGTCTACTACGTCCTGACCCGGATGTTCCGGATCCAGGAGGTCGCTGAGGTGGTGGACCCGCTGAAGGCATCCGTGGGTCGTCGACTCAAGCGGCGTCGGCGGGCTTAGGATGGCAGACGTGCCGGACAGGACGCCGTCCGGCGGCACTGAGAGTTCCGGTGGTGGAGGCGTCCAGAGGACCGGGGGAGGACTGGTGGCAACGTCCGTCCACGCCGGCGACGTGCTCGCTGGCCGGTACCGCATGGTCGACCTGCTCGTCGAGGACGACGGCGCCTGGCTCTGGAACGCGCACGACCGGCTGCTGCACCGCCCCGTGGCCCTGCACCTGCTGGACGCCGGGGACGAGCGCACCGAGGCCATGGTCCGAGCCGCCCGGGTGGCTGCCCGGATCTCCGACCGGCGCAACCTGCGGGTGCTCGACTGCAACCGCACCGACACGCACTGCTACGTCGTCAACGAGTGGGGCCAGGGCACCTCGCTCGACATCGCGCTCCCGGCCCACGGACCGCTACCGCCGGTGCGGGCCGCGTGGCTGGTCCACGAGGTGGCCGACATCCTGGTCAACACCCACGCCGCGGGGGCGGCACACGGCCGACTGCTCCCCGAGAACGTCCTGATCGACGAGAACGGCGAGGTCCGCGTCATCGGTTCCGGCGTCGAGGCGGCGCTGCGAGGGCTGCCCTTCGACGACCAGGACGCCGACGTGCACGCGCTGGTGTCCCTGCTCTACGCCACCCTGACCGGCCGTTGGCCGGGCGTCTTGCCGTCCGCGATCCCGAGCGCCCCGCGCAGCACCGGTCGGGTGCTGCGACCGCGCCAGGTGCGGGCCGGCATTCCGCGTCCGCTCGACGTCATCTGCGACGAGGTGCTCAACGGCGTCCAGGCGCCCCCCTCCCCCGGTCAGGGCTCGGGGCACGGCTCGGGCGGACTGGGCGCCGGCATCAGCAACGGGCTCAGCAACGGACTGGGCGCCGTGCTCGGGCAGCGGGAGTCGCGGCCCCTGACCACCGCCGAGGACGTGCGCGACGCCCTGCAGGAGTTCCTCGGCGAGCACGAGCCCGAGCTGCCCACCGCGACCGCCCTCGCCCCGCCCCCGGAGGGCCTGGCGCCCGTGCACCGCCCGTGGCAGCCGCCGCGCGACGAGGCGACGAGCCTGAAGGTGTCCCGCGCACCCTCGACCCCCTCCGGCATCCCCTCCGGCCAGCACAGCTTCACCGCCCACAGGACATCCATTTACAGGAGCCTTTCCTTCAACAATAGCTGCAGCCAAACCACTACAACCAGCATAACCACAACCTCCACAGTTATTGCCAGGCAGAGACTGAGTAACAGCCTCTATTCTCTCATCAACCTCTACCTTGAATTTTTCACCAGCTATGCCAAGGAATACTCCCACCAACAATCCTACTACTGCAACACAAACTGTTGCCATAATAATATTTATCATACATTTATTCCTCTTATATCAAACCACTAAATCCACAAAATGCAATCGCCATAAGTCCTGCTGTAAGAAGTACAATTGGAGTACCTTTAAAGCTTTCTGGCACATCATTGTATTCCATTTTTTCTCTAAGACCGGCTAAAATCACAATTGCAATAGTAAATCCAAGAGCTGTAGCAAATCCGTTTACTATTCCGGATAAAAT
>JAZQNT010000680.1:0-4553 GCA_045627505.1 Nocardioides sp. | reverse complement strand
ATACAGCGGCTTTTATTGGGAAGACCTGTATGCTCGTCGATGTATGCAAGTCTGTCAAGTTCACGCATCTGTCGAATCATTCTGACATTTGTAATAGATTTATAGATAATTAAAAGGATTTCAAGAAGCATGAAAACTCCTGTAATGATTTCCACCAGCTGAATTTTTGACGCTAAATTCTGAGAATAAACCTCGGCAGCACTCACTGTAGCATCCGCCAGGTTAAAATACTCCTCACTTAATGCAAGAACAACTTCAGAAACATCGTCGCCATCACGCAATTTCTCTATTTGGTCTCGAAGGTCAACCCAAGCACTAGAAAGATCCGAAAGACATTTTTGATAATTAGCGTCCGGCAAAAGAATAAGATTGTTGGCTCCGGCGTCCTTAGTATTAAGCGTCGAACCGCTCCGAGAGCAGGTCCGGTCCCAGGCCACGGACCAGGTCGTCCACCTGTGACTCGTCGAGCAGCTCGACGACGCCCAGGGAGAAGCCGACTGCCTGCCGGTCATCGGACTCCAGGACGACCCGGGCCGTGGAGCCGGGACGGGTCCACGGCTGGCCCAGGCGGTAGGTCAGCCAGGCGCCCTCCATCTTCAGGTGCGTGTGCAGGGTGCGGGCCGCCCCTCGGGCCGCCCCGCCCGACGGCGGGCGGAGCTCGGTGAACAGGTGCTTGCCGTGCGTCCAGGTCCGCGGCACCTGCACCCCGCTGAGGTCAGCTGTGGCCAGGGCCGGGACCCGGAACTGTGTGCGGGTCAGGGTCCGACCGGCCAGGGCAGCGTCGAGCCGACGCGCGGTGCGGAAGACGGTGTCACCCTCAGGCACGGATCCTCAGCCCCCGCGTGGTGACCACGAACCCGGCGGCCGAGAGTGACGTGCGCAGCGGCGAGTCGCCGGAGCCCAGCACCGGCTGGCCGTCGATGCGTTCGACCGTGAGGGAGTCCCAGGCGCCGCGTCGGACGGTGTCGGCCAACGCCCGTGCGGTGGCGTCCAGGACGGGGGCCGAGGCGCTGTAGGTGAGCAGCGACTTGCCGCCGCGCTCCACGTAGGCGGCGAGGTGGCCGTCGGCGAGCACCACCACGGCCCCCGCCTTGCGGCCGGGACGGTGGCCCACGCCGGGCGGCCACGGGAGCGCGGCGCCGTAGGGGTTGGCGGGGTCGGTCGCGGCGAGCGTGACCACGGTCGGCTCGTGTTGGCTGGGGGAGACCTCGGCAAAGGTGCGGAGGCGGTCCACCGCGCCGACGGGTCCGAACTGCGCTGCTCCCAAGCCCTCGACGAAGTACCCGCGGCGGCAGCGTCCGCTCTCCTCCAGCGCAGCCAGGAGCCGGTAGACGCTCGCGAAGCCGCCGGGGCTCCGCTCACTGGCCACTGCCCCCCGGGTCACCACGCCGTGCCGTTCGAGCAGCACCTCGGCCTCCGCGTGGGCGCGTCGGGTGAGGTCCGGTTCGACGGCTGGGAGCAGGGACCACCGGCCGGCCGTTCCGGGGGGTCCGGTGCGCACGGGCACGCGTCCGGCCCGCGGGGGTCTGCGCCGCGTCCGGTGGGTGGTGCTGCCCTGACGGAGCAGGGCCCGCAGCGGGCCCAGGGTGTCGTTGGTGACCCGGCCGGCCCACACCAGGTTCCACAGGGCCGTGCCCAGCGCCGCGTCGGTCACCACCGCGCCGGTGGTGGCGCTGGCCCGGGTGGCCAGTTGGGAGAAGAACCAGGCGCCGGCGTCGGAGAGGACCTCGAGGAGTGCCTGCTCCACCTCGCCGAACTCCTCGGCGGCCGGCAGCGGCAGCGTCAGGTGCGCCCGGTCGCCGGGGTGCAGGCTCACCCACCCGTCGTTGCCCGGAAGTGCCCCGTGACCCGACCAGACCACCTCGCCGGCGGCCGTCAGCTCGTCGAGCAGGGACGGCTGGTAGTCGGTGACGCGGGAGGCCAGCACCAGCGGTTCGAGGGCACTCGCGGGCACGGCGCATCCGGCCAGCTGGTCGACGACCTCGAGCACCCCGTCCACTCCGCGCACACCGCCTCGACGTCCCGGCGTCGCGGCGGAGACCTTCTGCCACACGGGCAGGAACCGTCCCAGCGCCGCCGGGGGCACCGGCTCGACCTCCTTGCGCAGCTTGGCCAGGGATCGGCGGCGCAGGCGACGCAGCACCTCGGCGTCACACCACTCGGCGCCGACCGCGCCCGGCCGGAACTCTCCCTCGACCACGCGCCCGCGTGCGGTGAGCCGCTCCAGGGCCTGGCGCACGACGCCTTCGCCGAGCCCGAACCGGCGAGCGAGCTCGGCGGCGCCGAAGGGACCGTGGCTGCGCGCGTACCGGGTGACGAGGTCGCCGACCGGGTCGGCCACCACCTCCTGGGTGAAGGCCGTGGGAACACCGAGGGGCACCGGCACCCCCAGGCCGTCGCGCAGCCGGGCCACGTCCTCCACGGTGGCGAGGCGCGGCTCACCGGCGACCTGGACCCGGACGACGCGCCGGGCGTCCACGAGGGTCTCGACCCACGCTGCGGCGTCCTCGGGGGTCGTGGTGCGCGCTGCGACCTCGGCCTCGGTGAGCGGTCCGAGGAGCCGCAGCATGTCGGCCACCCCCTCGGCGTCCTTGGCCCGGCGGTCATCGGCGAGCCACTGCAGCTCCGCCTCGACCTGGACCAGCACGTCGGGGTCGAGGAGGTCGCGCAGCTCGGCCCGCCCCAGCAGCTGCGACAGCAGGGACTGGTCCAGAGAGAGGGCGGCCGCCCGGCGTTCCGCGAGCGGCGAGTCGCCTTCGTAGAGGAACTGCGCGACGTAGCCGAAGAGCAGGTTGCCCGCGAACGGTGAAGGGCTCGTGGTCTCGACGTCCACGACCCGCACCTCCCGACGTTGCACGGCCCGCAACAGCTCCACCAGCGAGGGCAGGTCGTAGACGTCCTGGAGGCACTCACGCACCGCCTCCAGGGTGATCGGGAAGGACGGATACTTCGCGGCCACCTCGAGCAGCTGGGCGCTGCGCTGACGCTGCTGCCAGAGCGGCGAGCGCCGGCCGGGGTTGCGGCGGGGGAGCAGCAGCGCGCGGGCGGCGCACTCGCGGAAGCGGCTGGCGAAGAGTGCGGAGCCCCCCACCTCCCGGGTGACGAGGTCTTCGATCTCGTCGGGTTCGAAGACGACGAACTCCGCCGACGGCGGGTCCTCCTCGGTGTCGGGCAGGCGAATCACGATGCCGTCGTCGGAGGCCATCGCCTGTGCCTCGACCCCGTAGCGCTCCCGGAGTCGGGCGTTGAGAGCCAGCGCCCAGGGCGCGTGGACGGGGGTGCCGTACGGGGAGTGCACGACGATCCGCCAGTCACCGAGCTCGTCGCGGAACCGCTCGACGACGATCTGCCGGTCGTGCGGCACCGAGTTGGTGGCCTCGCGCTGCTCGCCCAGGTAGCGCACCAGGTTCGAGGCTGCGTAGGCGTCCAGGCCCAACGCGCGCGCGCTGTCCTCGGCCTCCGGGGTCGGCAGGGCGGCCAGGGTGCGGTTGAACTCCCCGACCGCGGCCCCCAGCTCGGCGGGACGACCGGGGCTGTCTCCCTTCCAGAAGGGCAGGCGGCCCGGGACGCCGGGGGCAGGAGTGACCATCACGCGATCCGGGGTGATGTCCTCGATCCGCCAGCTGGTGGCGCCGAGGGCGAAGACGTCCCCCACCCGGGACTCGTAGACCATCTCCTCGTCGAGCTCACCCACACGACGTCCTGAGCCTTCGCCGACCAGGTGGACGCCGAAGAGGCCACGGTCGGGAATGGTGCCGCCGCTGGTCACGGCCAGGCGCTGCGCCCCGGGGCGTGCGTGGAGGCGGCCCGCGACCCGGTCCCAGACGATGCGCGGGCGCAGCTCCCCGAACTCCTCGCTCGGGTAACGGCCGCTGAGCAGGTCCAGGGTGGCTTCCCACGCGGAGCGCGGCAGGCTCCGGTACGGGGCCGAGCGTCGCACGAGCGCGTAGAGATCCTGTTCCGCCCAGTCCTCGACGGCGGTGGCAGCGACCACCTGCTGGGCCAGGACGTCGAGCGGGTTGGCGGGTACCCGCAGCGCCTCGATCCCACCGTTGCGCATGCGCTGCACCACCACTGCCGTCTGGGCCAGGTCACCGCGGTGCTTGGGCATCAGGACGCCGCGACTCACCTCGCCCACCTGGTGACCGGCGCGTCCCACGCGTTGGAGGGCGGAGGAGACGCTCGGCGGGGACTCGATCTGGATCACCAGGTCGACGGCACCCATGTCGATGCCGAGCTCCAGGCTGCTCGTCGCGACCACGCACGGCAGGCGACCCTGCTTGAGGTCGTCCTCGATCAGGGCGCGCTGCTCCTTGGAGACCGACCCGTGGTGTGCCCGGGCGATCACCACCGCCGACTGCTCGGAGAGTGCCAGGGTGGTGCCGGAGGCACCCACGAGCTCTGCGGGTGGGGCGGGTGAGGCGTCCAGGGCGGCGCCGGCGCGTCGGGTGGCGATCTCGTTCAGCCGGGCAGTGAGCCGCTCGGCGAGCCTGCGCGAGTTGGCGAAGACGATGGTCGAGCGGTGCCGCTCGACCAGGTCCACGACGTGCTCC
>JAZQNT010000679.1:0-6659 GCA_045627505.1 Nocardioides sp. | reverse complement strand
GCAGCGAGTCCGGCGAGGTGTTCTTCGAGGTGTCGATGAGCGACGCCTGGGTCTGGGACATGTACCGGCCTGCCCGCTTCGCCCGCAACGTGAAGGTGCTGACGTTCAAGGACGTCAACGTCGAGGAGCTGAACAACCCGGAGATCGACCCTCCCGAGTCCTGAGTCCCGTGCTCTGCCGTGTCCTGCCCGGCGCAGGGCACAGGCAGGACACGGCAGAGCCGGACGCTGCGGTGCCGGGGCGCGCTGCTCAGAGACCTGTGCTGCCGGGGATCGGCTCGAGGTCGAGGACCCCGGAGATCTTCACCGGAGTGTCCTTGTCCGTGAACTCGTATTCGTGCATGGTCCACAGGTCCACGCCCGGGACCGGGATCGGGTACCCGCCGTCCTCGGTGTGCATGGTGACCATGATCGTGAATGTGCCCGGCACGGAGAACCCGCCCTCACCGCCGAACTCGGTGTAGGAGACCGGCACCGTGTAGGTGCGTTCCTCGCCGGGGACCACGGTTCCCGGTGCGAACTGCATCGTCATGAAGGCAAGCGGAGCCGTGGTCGGGGTGACCTCGCCGGGGGCGTAGGCGACCACGGCCCCCTGCACGGGGGTGCTGGGGAGCTCCTCGGGGAACCGTACGGTGAACGTGGCGGTCGTGTCCGCGTCCGCGAGCACCTTCTCGTTGCCGCCACCTGCGGGGGCTCGGCTGCTGTTCTTCGCGCTGCTGTTCTTCGCCCTGGGCAGCGAGGTGAACGTCTGCCAGATGGCCTCGCCGGCGATGGACGGCCAGGCGTGCCCCTTGCGTCCCTCGCCCGAGCCCTCGTTGTGGGTGCACAGGTGGACGGGGTGGAGGTTGTCGGGGTCGACGGTGCCGTCCGGGCCGGGGTACTGCTGACAGCTCGGGTGCGTGCCCTCGGCGACGGCGTTGGGACCGAGGCCGTTGTAGCGCGCCCAGAACTGGCTGGTCTGCTGGGCGAGTCCGAACGGGACCACGGGGTCGGACGTCCCCTGGACCTGGATGACCGCGACCGAGCCGGTGCACTGGGTGGCGGTCAGCACGCCCGCGGCCGGTGCCACGGCGCGCACCCGGTCGCCGAAGCGGCACCCGATCTCGTGCGACATCCCGGCGCCGCTGCTCTGGCCGGTGACCAGGATGCGCTCGGGGTCGAAGGCGACCTGGTCGCCGAGGCGGTCCAGGACGTCGGCGATGTACGGCATGTCCCGCTCGATCACCCACTGGTTGGTCCCGGCGGCGCTGGGCAGGGCCTCGGGGTAGACCATCACCGCCTCGTCGGCCACCGCGGCAGAGAGGTTGTAGGTGTCGTCGAGCCACTTGGCGTGCGAGCCCCCGGTGCCGTGCAGGGCGAGCACCAGGGGGAGCGGCTCGCCGTCGGGGTCGTAGCCGTCGGGCAGGTCCACGTAGTACGCCCGCTCGGCGCCTCCGGAGGTGAATTGCTGCAGTCCGGAAGAGGTCACCGCCGACGCGCGGGCCTGCTCACCGTCCGCGGCGGAGCAGCCTGAGGCGACGAGGGCCAACACCCCGGCGGCGACCAGCGCACGGGTCGAGCGCTGGCGCTGTCCGCGACCAGGGCGGATGAACAGGGACGGGTGCACGTGCACCTCCGAGGGCGAGGGGGACAGGACTGCGCGGTCGATTCCCGCCGTGCGGGAACCGACTGCCTCCGAGAAGCTGCAGTGTGGACGCAGTCCCCGACCTGGGGCCGTCGCCACGCCGCCGGTCGCCCACAGGTCTGGTGCGGCTCCGCCGCTGCGGCGTCCGTCCACAGCCCCCGGGGAAACAGCTCGTCCCACGGACGCCGTTCGCGAGGGTGGGGCCCTCGGCCGTCCGGCCGGTGCATGGCGGAGGGAGCATCCATGGCGGTCAACCACAACCAGCGGCTGGGGAGATGGGGCGAGCAGGTCGCGAGAAGGCACTTGCAGCGCGTCGGGCTGGTGGTCCTCGACGTCAACTGGCGCGGACAGGCAGGGGAGATCGACCTGGTCCTGCGCGACGGTGACGTGCTGGTGGTGTGCGAGGTCAAGACCCGCACCGGTGTCGGCTACGGAACGCCGCACGAGGCGGTGACCGAGCAGAAGGCGGCCCGGCTTCTGGCGCTCGCGGGGGAGTGGACCCGGGCCCACCCGGAGCTGGTTGACGACGACGTCACGGTACGGGTGGACGTGGTGGCGGTACTGCGGCCCCGGGGCGCAGCGGCACGACTCGAGCACGTACGGGGGGTGTGCTGATGTTGGCCACCAGCCGCACGGTGGTGCTCCAGGGGTCCCTGGGGCACCTCGTCGAGGTCCAGGTCGACATCTCGCCCGGGGTGGTGGGCGCCACCATCGTGGGGCGGCCGGACGCCTCCCTGCTGGAGGCCCGGGACCGGGTGCGAATGGCGATCACCCACTGCGCTGCGCCGTGGCCGGCCACTCGCCGGGTGACGATCCTGCTGGCGCCCGCCGACCTGCCCAAGCGGGGAACACACTTCGACCTCGCCATTGCCGTGGGGATCAAGGCAGCCGACGGCACGGTGCCCGCCGCGGCCCTCGAACGCACCGTCTTCGTCGGCGAACTGGGGCTTGACGGCGGCCTGCGTCTGGTACCGGGGGTGTTGCCGATGGTGATGGCAGCCGCGGCAGCCGGGATGGCTCGCGTCTTCGTGCCCGAACCGGCCGCCCGTGAGGCGGCCCTGGTGCCCGGGATGGAGGTCTTCGGCGTGCGCTCGCTGGCCCAGGTCGTCGCACAGTTGCGCGGTGAGGAGGTGCCCGTGGCCGAACCGGTGGCCCTGCAGGGCGGCACCAGCCTGCTCGCCTGGCGTGGCGAGGACCGGGTGGACGAGGTGGACCTGGCAGACCTGGTGGGGGTGGCGGACGCCCGGTTCGCGCTCGAGGTCGCCGCGGCGGGGGGCCACCACCTGCTGCTGTCAGGGCCCAAGGGGGCAGGCAAGACGAGCCTCGCCGAACGGCTCCCGACGCTGTTGCCGGACCTGTCGAGGGAGGAGTCCTTGGAGCTGACCGCGATCCACTCCCTGTCCGGCTCGGGCGCCGAGGGGCTGATCGTCAGGCCACCGTTCCTGGCGCCCCACCACGACGTGTCGAAGTCGAGCCTCGTGGGCGGGGGCAGCGGCCGCGTCCGTCCCGGTCAGATCTCCCTCGCCCACTGCGGCGTGCTGTTCCTCGACGAGTTCCCGCTGTTCCGCTCGGACGTGATCGAGGCCCTGCGCCAGCCCTTGGAGAGCGGCGAGATCAGGGTGGTGCGGGGTGAGGAGTCGGCGGTGTTCCCCGCCCGGGGGACGGTCGTCCTGGCCGCGAACCCGTGCCCCTGCGGGGACTACCACCCGGTGGCCCGCGAGAACCGATGCACCTGTGCGGAGGTGGCCCGTCGTGAGTACCGGCGCAAGGTGAGTGGGCCGATCGCAGACCGCGTGGACGTGGTGCGCCACCTGCTCCCGCCCGCAGCCCACGAGCGTGACCGGTTCGCGGTGCGGGAGAGCTCCGCGCAGGTGCGCTCGCGGGTGGCGGACGCACGGGACAGGCAGTTGGCTCGCTACGCCGGGCGGGGGTGGCGCCTGAACGCGCAGGCTCCGGGGCACCTCCTGCGCGAGGAGTGGCCCCTGCCGCCCACGGGACAGCGGACGGTGGACGATGCGGTCTACTCGGGCCGGTTGAGTCGCCGTGGCGCGGTGCGGGTGCACCGGTTGGCATGGACCCTGGCCGACCTCGCGGGAAGCGTGGGCCCCGACGAGGTGCACGTCGACGCCGCCCTCGCCCTGCGGACCGGCGATCCGCTCTCCCTCGTCGCTCTGGGGAGGACGGGATGACTGGCGCTATGACTGATGCTGCGACTGACCCTCTGACTGACGCCGGGGCTGGCGCTGCGGCGACGCAACTCTCCTCCGAGGAGCGCCGTGCCCGGGTGGCTCTCCACTGGCTGGCGGAGCCCGGCGCCCCGCGGGTGGCGGCCCTGGTCGAGGAGCTGGGTGCGGTGCGGGTGCACGCCCACCTGCTGGCCGAGCGTGACGTCGAGGGGCTGCACACCGACCTCGCGCTGCGGCTGGAGGGCTTCGACGTGGACGAGCACCTGACTCGGGCCGAGGCGGCCGGAGCGCGGTTCGTGGTGCCGGGGGACGACGAGTGGCCCCCACGCCTCGACGCGTTGGCCGGGGCTGGTGTGCTCAACGAGCGCGGGGGTGTCCCGCTGGGACTCTGGGTGAGGGGTCCGCTACGCCTCGATTGCGGAGGCCCGGCTGTGGGCGTGGTGGGCTCCCGCTCCGCCACGTCCTACGGGAGCCAGGTGGCTGCCGAGTTGGGGCACACCCTGGGAGGTGCAGGGGTGGCCGTCGTCTCCGGCGCGGCCCTGGGAATCGACCAGGCGGCTCACCGCGGTGCCCTGGCCGCTGACGGTCAGACGGTGGCGGTCCTGGCCTGCGGCGTGGACCGGGTCTACCCCGCAGCCAACCGGGCGCTGGTGGAGCACATGGCCGAGCACGGCGCGGTCGTCTCGGAGGCTGCGCCCGGCCGCGAACCGACCCGCATCCGGTTCCTGTCCCGCAACCGACTGATCGCGGCGCTGTCGGACGCCACGGTGGTGGTGGAGGCGGCTCTGCGCAGCGGGGCGCTCAGCACCGCCACCTGGTGCGAGCGCGTGAACCGTCCGCTGCTGGGCGTCCCGGGCCCGGTCACGAGCGCGGCGTCGCAAGGGGTGCACGAGCGGATCAGGCTGGGGCGGGCGCACCTGGTGACCTGCGGGGAGGACGTGCTGGAGTACGTCGGGCGCCCGGGAGAGCACCTGGTCGACCTCCGGCGTGGTGAGGACCGGCCCCGTGACCGACTGCCGCTGCGCCAGCGCCAGGTGCTGGAGGCGTTCGCGGCGGGCGAGGTCATGGCCGCCGACGAGGTGGCGAGAGGAGCGGGGATAGGACTGCGGGAGGTGCAGGGAGCCCTGCTGCGGTTGCAGGCCCACGGCTGGGTGGTGCACACCGAGGAGGGGTGGCGCCTCGGGCGCGTGGGCGACTCGTGACCCAGCGCCCGTGACCAGCGCCCGTGACCGGCGCCCGTGACCAGCGCCCGTCGTCCAGCGCCCCGGCTCGTGGCCACGGCGCGGCGGGTCGGTCAACCGCTCCGGGAGCCCTGCGCTCGCCTACGATGCACGGATGAACGAGGAGAGCCTCCGGCGGGCCGAGGAGACGAGTCTCTCCGAGGGGACCGTCCGGGTGCTGGCCGACTACGAGCGGCACCTGGTCGCTGAACGGAACCTCTCGCCGAACACCGTGCGGGCCTACCTCGTGGACGTCGCCGGGATGCTCGAGCACGCCGGCCGCATGGGCGTGGACGACGTGGCCGAGGTGGACCTGCGGGTCCTGCGCAACTGGTTGGCCAACCAGCAGCTCCGAGGGCGCAGCCGCAGCACGCTGGCACGGCGTGCCAGCGCGGTCCGTGTCTTCACCGCCTGGCTCCACCGCACCGGTCGCACCCCCACGGACGCGGGTGGGCTGCTGTTGTCGCCGAAGAAGGGGCGCACGCTGCCGGCGGTGCTGAGGGCCGACGAGGTCGAGGGACTGATCGAGGCCACCGCGGCGGTGGCCGAAGACGAGGGGCCGATCGGCCTGCGGGACCTCGCGATGCTGGAGCTTCTCTACGCCACGGGGGTACGAGTGGGCGAATTGGTCGGCATCGACCTCGGCGACGTCGACACCGAGCGGCGCGTGGTCCGGGTCCTGGGCAAGGGGCGCAAGGAGCGGATGGTCCCCTACGGCACGCCGGCCGCCACCGCGCTCGAGGTCTGGCTGAGGCACGGACGACCGGCGTTGGTGGGGGAGAAGTCCGGGCCCGCCCTGTTCCTGGGCGCCCGAGGGGGACGCGTGGACCAGCGGGTGGCCCGCGACGTCGTCCACCGTCGCCTACGAGCGGTCCCGGGGGCACCCGACATGGGGCCGCACGGCCTGCGCCACACCGCGGCCACCCACCTGCTCGAGGGGGGTGCCGACCTGCGCTCGGTGCAGGAGATGCTCGGGCACTCCTCGCTCTCCACCACCCAGCTCTACACGCACGTCAGCACCGACCGCCTGCGCAGCGCCTACCGGCAGGCGCACCCCCGCGCCTGACCCGGTCACGGGGGTGGGAGTGGGAGCAACCTGATCCTCTCCGCGGTGATCAGGGAGCGCGGGTCCAGGTAGGCGTCGCCCTGCTTGAGCCCCCAGTGCAGGCAAGTCGTGGGGGCGCAGTGCGAGCCGAGGGGAAGCAGGGCCCCCAACGGTTCGCCCTGCGCCAGCGGGTGCCCGACGGGAAGGGCGCTGACCACGGGCTGGTACGTGGTCCTGCGTCCGTCCGGGTGCGCCACGCTCACCACCGCGACCCCCGCCACGCTGCCGACGAAGGCCACCCGGCCGGGGGCCGCGGCCAGCACCGTCTGCCCCGGCAGCCCGACGAGGTCCACGCCCCGGTGCCCCGGCCCCCAGCGGTGTGAGGGCGCGACGAAGCCACTCGCCACCTCGGGACGGGGTCGCAGGGGCCAGGTCCCGGCCTCCGCGCGGGGGAGTGGTGCCAGGAGCACGCCGCCCAGGAACAGAGCGCCCAGGAACGGAGCGCCCAGGAACAGGCCACGGAGCGTCGACACGGTGATCGCCACCCTGACGGCAGAGGCAGAGGCAGAGGCAGAGGCGGGGGCG
>JAZQNT010000678.1:0-3300 GCA_045627505.1 Nocardioides sp. | reverse complement strand
GTCATGTCCCAGGGGAACTCGTGCATCGCCAGGATCCGCTGGATCTCCACGTACTCGGTGGTCGGGGAGAGGGTGCGGGTGCGCCGCGACCAGTGATCACGCCTCATACCTGGCCACGCTAGGGCAACCCCACCCAGAAGTGAATGCCCGTTCACGCGCCCGTCGTGACGGCCTCACTGGACGCCCGACGACACTGCCGGAAGTGATGGGAATCGGGGGTCGGGGCCCTCGATTCCCATGACGTCCGCGGAGTGGGGGCGCGGGACGGCAGCCGCGGTCCCGGTGCGCGGCTGGTGAACCTCACCGGCGCGGCTTTCCCACGTTTCCTCCCGAGGTGGTTGCGTCAGGCCTCGAGGACCAGCGGCAGGCCGGCGAGCCGGAAGAACCGCGCCTCGAACCACCCCACCACGTCGTCGACGCGCTCGTCGAGGCCCACGCGGAGCACCTGGAACTGGAACGCCTCGTACGCGTGCCCCTTGCGCAGGTACATCCCGACCGCCGGCTGGCCGTTGGCGCGGGTGGTGAGGAAGCGCAGGTCACCCGCCTGCCGCGCCGGGCAGTGGGTGAAGGAGAGCTCTGCGCTGGCCCTGGCGCCGACGTAGTACCGGTCGAACGGGGGCATCTGCCAGGTCACGTCCTCTGCCATCGCGGCGACCACCGCGTCGAAGTCGTGGGCCTCGAAGGCGGCGACGAACCGGCGCACGGCCTCCTGCTCACGGACTGCGTGGAGGGCGGGCGCGGCCAGGCCGTCCCCCACGCCGGCGCGTCCACGCTGGAGTGCCGAGTTCACCGCGGCCACGGTGGTGCCGAGCGTCTCGGCGGTCTCCTCGGCGCTCAGCTGGAGGACCTCGCGCAGCAGCAGGACGGCGCGCTGGTTGGGCGGCAGGTGCTGCAGCGCCGCGGTCCACGCCAAGGTGACGTTCTCCCGGGAGATCAGCTCCTCCTCCGGCGTCGGAGCAGCGGTCTGCCAGAGCATGGCGTCGGGCAGCGGCTCCAGCCACGCCTCGTCCCGCTCCACCAGGGCGGCCTTCGGGTCGCCGGGCACACCGCCCAGGCGGGCCGGCAGCACCCGCCGCGAGGCGGAGCCGAGGGAGGTGAGACAGGTGTTGGTCGCGACCTTGTACATCCAGGTGCGCACCGACGAGCGACCCTCGAAGGAACCGAACGCCTTCCACGCCCGCAGGTACGTCTCCTGGACCGCGTCCTCGGCGTCGGTCAGCGACCCGGTCATCCGGTAGCAGTGCGCCAGCAGCTCGGCACGCAAGTGGCTGGTCTGCTGCTCGAAGTCCTGGGCCTCGACGTTCTGGGCCTCGACGTTCTGGGCTCCGACGTCCTGGGCCTCGGGGCCGGGTGCGCCGTCGGTGTCGACCATGCCTGCCTCTCCCCTCGGGTCCGCCGCGTCAGCCGAAGACGCCGGCGTCGGTGGCCGCCTCGACGTCCATCCACATGATCTCCCAGACGTGGCCGTCCGGGTCGGCGTAGGCGCGGTCGTACATGTACGGGGCGTCCTCCTGTTCGTTGCGCACCTCCCGGCCGCCGGCAGCCAGGGCCGCGTCGACGATCCGGTCGACCTCGTCCCGGCTGCAGGCGGCGAGGCAGGTGAGCACCTCGCGCTGGCCCGCCTCGGCCGTGGCGTCCGGGTGGAAACCGTCGAAGAAGTCGCGGCGCAGCAGCATCGCGTACAGGTTCGGCCCGAGCTCGAGGGCCAGGCCCTGCTCGTTGCACATCCGCTCGTCGAACGTGTACCCGACGGTGGTGAAGAAGGCGCGGCTGGCCTCGACGTCGGCGACGGGCAGGTTCACGAAGATCATCCGGTGGCTGACCCGGCCGTCAGTGCGGGCCTCGGTCTGGGTCTGGGTCGCGGTCTCGGTCTCGGTCTCGGTGGTCATGGCGTCTCCTCCGGTGTCGGCCCGGTGTCGGTTCCGGGCGTCGGCGACTCCCCTGCGGAACCGCCCTCACCGGTACTGACCAGCCAGCGCGGACGAACTCATCGGTCGCCCGTCCAGAGACTCCTGACCGCGCTCGGCTCAGTGCCGGGTGGGCCGGTAGACGAGCTCGACCGTGCGCCCGTCGAGGGTGCGCTGCTCGACCAGCTCGAGGTCGAAGTCCTCCGCGCCTCCGAAGACCGGCACCATGCCCGCCCGACCGGTGAGCACCGGGAAGACAGTGACCTGGACGAGGTCGACGAGCCCGGCGGCCATCAGCGCGAGGTTGAGGGAGATGCTGCCGTGGGAGCGCAGCGGCACGTCGGAGGTCTCCTTGAGCTGGCTGACGATCTCGACTGCGTCCCCGCTGACCACGGTCGCGTCCGGCCAGTCGACCGGCTCGGTCAGGGTCGAGGAGATCATTGTGGTCGGGAGCTCCATCATCCGAAGGCCCCACGGGTCCTCGTCCGCCGGTTCGGGCCCGCGCAGCATCGCCACGAAGTCCCGGAACGTGGTGGCTCCGAGAACCATGCGCTGGTCCGGCTCGTAGAGCTCGCGGCGGCGCTCAAGCAGCTCGGGGCCCTGCTTGCCCCAGTAGCCGCCCCAGTCGGCGCCGGGCACCGTGACGTCGTACCCCCCGAATCCGTCCAGGCTGCTGAAGACGTCGTAGGTGTAGGTGACGGGCATGCGGATCATCTCCAAGAGTCTGAGTGGTGCTCGAGCAGGGTTCAGGACCCGACGTTCCCTTCCGCGAGGTGCTTGACCCGGGTCAGCGTCTGCCGCATGCCGGCCTGGAGCTCGGCCTGGAAGACACCCTGGCCGCCCATGAACCGGTCGGTCATCGAGATCGACATCTCGCTGATCCCGTCGGGCGCGGCACGGCGCTGCACCAGCCGGGGGCCGGTGGGAGTGGGTTCGAGGGTGAACGACCAGGTGGAGCCGTTCTCCCTGATCTGCCAGGCCACCTCGCGACCGGGCTCCCACCCCACGACCTCCGACCGTGTCGGCCAGACCAAAAAGCCGCGCCGGTTGAGGTTCACCAGCCGCGCACCGGGACCGAGGCTGCCCCCGAGCACCACGCTCTTGACCACCTGCGGGCTCCACTCCGAGATCCGCGGCAGGTCGCTGACCAGCGCCCACACACTCTTCGGGGGCGCGGCCACGTCCACGCTCTGCTCGATCCTCTTCAGGACGAGGTGCCGCGTACTGGAGTTGGCCATGGCCCCAGTGTGGTGGTCCACCTCACACCCGACAAGGGTCAGGGCATGCGGTCAGGGCATGCGGTCGGGGCAGGGTCAGTCGGACTGCTGACGCTGCTCCCACCAGGTGCGCAGCGCGGCCTCGGCAGCCTCGGGGCTCTGCGGGCCCTCGTCCA
>JAZQNT010000677.1:0-5103 GCA_045627505.1 Nocardioides sp. | reverse complement strand
CATGCACTCCAAGGTATCTCAGATATGAGATGAACCAACCCTGGGAGCACGTAACCCTTCTCGCAGTGTTGTCTCAGACACCCCCGGCGAGGTCCACGCCCGCGACGGCCGCGGAGGCCACCGCCCACGAGGCCGCGATGGAGACCGTGCCGCCCAGGGTGCTCACCCGCAGTTTCTCGAAGTTGACCCATGCGAGGTTGCGCACCGAGGAGAAGAAGAACGTGGTGACCTCCACGGGGCCCACCACGTCACCGACCGCCCAGAGCTGGAAGAGCGGCGCCAGGTCCACGCCGTAGTGCTGCTGGAACGTGGTCACGATCCTGGGCGTGGCCTCCACCAACGCCAGTCCGTACAGCTGGTAGTCGTCACTGTTGCGCTGCGTCGTACCCACCGCCCGGAGCGTGCGGGGCAGGTCGTCGACGAGGTGGTTGACGATGCCCTGGGCGACCACCCGTCCCGGACTGCGGGTGCAGTCGGCCGCGAGCCGGTAGTACTCACGCCAGTATGCGGTCATGGCGGTGCCCCGCATGTGCCCGGAGAGGTTGCGCAGGTACTCGGCCGCGAACTCGACCGCCAACCGTTCGGCCCAGACCGGGTCGGCGAACACGCCCGCCTCGACGGAGGCGATCGTTCGCTCGACGATCACCTGGTACACCAGCGGGAAGGCACCCCGAGCGTCGCCGTTGCGCGCCAGCACGGAGTTGATCGTGACCAGGCGCGCCTGCACGTCGCGCACCGTGCGCAGGGTGCTCGTGTCGGTGGCGGCCAGCAGCGCGTCCCGCTCGGCCTGCACGAGGGGATGCTGGCAGGAGCGGGAGGCGGCGACCTGCGCAGGGGCGGCGGATGCGGCGGGCGCGGCCAGAGGTGACGAGACGGCGAGCAGCGCCGCTGCCACGGCGAGGGATCGGGGGAGGGATCGGGGGAGGGACGGGCGGACGGGCATGCGGGCTCCTCGGCGGTCGGACCACCTGTGCGCCCCGAGAGCACGAGACGGACCGTCTCGCAGCAGCCGTGACGCTAGGCGCCTTTCACATGGCGCGCACCCCAAAGATTGGGTACCTGCTGGCCGGGTGCTCCCTCCCCGGGGCATGGAAGAATCGCGCCATGCGCGCAACCGTCATTCACGCTCCCGGCGACGTTCGGCTCGAGGAAGTGCCCGACGCGGCCGTCCAGGAACCGACCGACGCCGTGGTCAGGGTCCTGGCCGGTTGCATCTGCGGGTCGGACCTCTGGGGCTACCGCGGGGACAACGGTGCCATCGAGAAGCCGCGGACCATCGGTCACGAGTGCATCGGCGAGGTCGTGGAGGTCGGATCCGCAGTGCGCGACTTCCGCATCGGGGACCACGTCGTCGTTCCCTTCTGCCACGCCGACAACACCTGTGCCCACTGTCGCGCCGGGTTCCACTCGGTGTGCGACCACCTCGGCTTCACCGTCTCGGGGCAGGGGGAGCTGGCCCGCGTCACTCAGGCGGACGGGAGCCTCGTCCGGGTCCACGACGGCATCGACGCCTCCAACCGGGCGGCGCTGCTCGCCCTCTCCGACGTGATGCCGACGGGCTGGCACGCGGCCGTGAGTGCCGGCGTCGCCCCCGGCCACACCACGGTGGTGGGGGGCGACGGGGCAGTCGGGCTGTGCGGGGTGCTCGCGGCCCACACGCTGGGCGCCTCGCGCGTCATCGCGATGTCCCGGCACGCCGACCGTCAGGCCGTGGCCCGCACCTTCGGCGCCACCGAGATCGTGCCCGAACGGGGCGTCGCGGCTCGGGATGCCGTACTCGAGCTCACCGGTGGCGTGGGAGCGGACTCCGTCCTGGAGTGCGTCGGCACCGGTTCGGCGATGGAAACCGCCTTCGACGTCGCTCGTCCCGGTTCCACGGTGGGCTTCGTCGGGGTGCCGCACGGCGTCGAGCTGTCCGTGCGCCGCATGTTCGAGCGCAACGTCGGACTACGTGGAGGGATGGCGCCCGTGCGCGCCTACCTGCCCGAGCTGCTCGAACGTGTGCAGGCCGGCTCGCTGGACCCGTCGCCGGTCTTCGACCTGACCCTTGACCTCACGCAGGTCGCCGAGGGCTACCGAGCGATGGCAGAGCGCCGGGCGGTCAAGGTCATGCTGATTCCCTGACCTGTTCCCCGGCCAGCAGTTCCCGTCGTCGGTGCAGGATGCAGGACACACACGCAACACCAGGAACACCAGAGCCCGGGGGAGCCCATGAACAGCGCCACCAGCGCCACCAGCACCGTCCATCCTGCGGACAGCCACGACCGGATCCGCGTGGTCGGGGCGCGCGAGAACAACCTCCGCAACGTCGACGTGACGCTGCCCAAGCGTCGGCTCACGGTGTTCACCGGGGTCTCCGGGTCAGGCAAGTCCTCCCTGGCCTTCTCCACCATCGCTGCGGAGTCCCAGCGGATGGTCAACGAGACCTACTCGGCCTTCGTCCAGGGCTTCATGCCCTCGCTCAACCGTCCTGACGTCGACCTGCTCGACGGGCTCACCAGCGCCATCGTCGTCGACCAGGAGCGGCTCGGGGGAGACCCGCGCAGCACCGTCGGCACGGTCACCGACACGAACGCCCTGCTCCGGATCCTCTTCTCCCGCATCGGCACCCCGCACGTGGGCGGACCGCCGGCCTTCTCCTTCAACGTCGCCTCCGCCTCCGGATCCGGCGCCGTCAAGGTGGACCGGGGGGAGGCGAAGAACCGGCCCGAGCACAAGACCTTCGAGGTGCTCGGCGGCATGTGCCCCACCTGCGAGGGACGGGGCAAGGTCTCCGACATCGACCTGCAGGTCCTGGTGGACTTCTCCCGCAGCCTCGCCGCGGGCGCCGTCCTGATTCCGGGCTACAGCATGGACGGGTGGTACGGGCGGATGTTCAACGCCTGCGGCTACTTCGACCCGACCGTGCCGGTCGCGGACTTCACCGAGGAGCAGTTGCACGACCTGTTCCACAAGGAGGCCACCCGGATCAAGGTGGACGGCATCAACGTCACCTACGAGGGCCTGGTGGTGAAGATGCGCAAGTCGATGCTGTCGAAGGACCCCGAGGCGATGCAGCCGCACGTACGGGCCTTCGTCGAACGGGCGGTGGTGTTCGCGCCGTGCCCGGACTGCGACGGGACCAGGCTGAACGCCCGGGCCAGGTCGTCCACGGTCAACGGCCTCAGCATCGCTGACGTCTGCCGCCTGCAGGTCTCCGACCTGCCGGGGTGGCTGGACGGCATCGACGACGCACGCGTGGCCCCCGTACTGGCTGGCCTGCGCGCCACTGTTCAGGCCTGCGTCGAGATCGGTCTGGGCTACCTCAGCCTGGAGCGTTCCTCCTCCACCCTCAGTGGAGGCGAGGCGCAGCGGGTCAAGATGATCAAGCACCTCGGTTCCTCGCTCACCGACATCACCTACGTCTTCGACGAGCCCAGCGTCGGCCTGCACCCGCACGACGTCCGACGCCTCAATGCGCTCCTGCTCCAGCTGCGGGACAAGGGCAACACGGTGCTCGTGGTGGAGCACAAGCCGGAGACCATCGCGGTGGCCGACCACGTCGTCGACCTCGGGCCCGGGGCGGGAGAGGCCGGGGGCGAGATCTGCTTCGAGGGCACCCCCGAGGCGCTGCGCACCTCCGACACCCTCACCGGGCGACACCTGGGCGACCGGGTGGCGCTGCGTGAGCAGCTGCGGGAACCGCACGGCTCGATCGAGGTGCGGGGGGCACGCACCAACAACCTGCGTGACGTGGACGTCGACGTCCCGCTGGGCGTGCTGACCGTGGTCACCGGCGTCGCCGGTTCGGGCAAGTCGTCGCTGGTGCACGGACACGTCTCGGTGCGCGACGACGTGGTCGCCATCGACCAGACGCCGGTCAGGGGCTCGCGCCGTTCCAACCCGGCGACGTACTCCGGTCTGCTCGAGCCGGTGCGCAAGGCGTTCGCCAAGGCCAACGGGGTCAAGCCCGCGCTGTTCAGCGCCAACTCGCAGGGGGCGTGCCCCCACTGCAAGGGCGCCGGGGTGATCTACACCGACCTCGCCGTGATGCAGACCGTGGCCTCGCCGTGCGAGGTCTGCGGCGGACGTCGGTTCGACGCCTCCGTGCTGGAGTACACGCTGGGCGGGTTGTCGATCGCCGACGTCTTCGAACTCCCGGTCCATGAGGCGGCGACCTTCTTCGCCTCCCCGGAGGCGAAGGTGCCGGCGGCGAAGAAGGTGCTCGACCGACTGGTCGACGTGGGCCTGGGGTACGTGCGCCTGGGCCAGCCGCTCACCACGCTCTCGGGTGGCGAGCGTCAGCGCCTCAAGCTCGCCGTGCAGATGGGCGAGCCGGGCGACGTCTACGTGCTCGACGAACCCACCACTGGTCTTCACCTCGCGGACGTGGCGAACCTCCTCGGGCTGCTCGACCGGCTGGTGGACTCGGGCAAGTCGGTGATCGTCATCGAGCACCACTTGGCGGTGATGGCGCACGCCGACTGGATCATCGACCTCGGACCGGGAGGCGGTCACGAGGGGGGCCAGGTGGTCTTCAGCGGTCGCCCCGCCGACCTCGTGCGTGACCGGGCGACGCTGACCGCCGAGCACCTGGCCGACTACGTGGACGCGCCGGTGCTGGTCTGACCTCCGGGCCGCCACCGACGTGGACGGGCCCGGAGGCGCATGACGCTCCGCCGGGCGAGGGCCCAGGCGGGCGAGGGCTCAGGCGGGCGAGGGCTCAGGCGGAGGCCTGCGTGAGCACCTCGAGCTCTTCGCTCGTGAGCTCCAGGTGCGCGGAGGCCACGCTGTATTTTTTGACGTTAAGAGCTTACACTATAGCCAGTTTTTTTCTTAACAAAAGATTGGCTATGATCGACCCGAAATTACTCAGAAATAATATTGAGGCTAAGTCGGAGGCCAAGCGGTCTGGAAGACAATAGAGAGGGACAACTCCTTGGCACACAGAACGACATGGCTACGATCCGACTTAATTTCGGGTCGATCATAGCCAATCTTTTGTTAAGAAAAAAACTGGCTATAGTGTAAGCTCTTAACGTCAAAAAATACAGCGACCAGAACCCAAGCTTCGCCCTATAAGTCGGAGGCCAAGCGGTCTTAGGAAGACAATAGAGAGGGACA
>JAZQNT010000676.1:0-3061 GCA_045627505.1 Nocardioides sp. | reverse complement strand
GACCCGGCCGGCGGTGGTGAAGAACAGCAGCCAGTGGTGGTTGGTGGTCGCGATGAAGTGCTCGACCACGTCGTCGCCGCGCAGGGTCGCGCCGCGCACGCCAAGTCGGATCGTAGCCATGTCGTTCTGTGAGCCAAGGAGTTGTCCCTCTCTATTGTCTTCCTAAGACCGCTTGGCCTCCGACTTGACCCGGCCGGCGGTGGTGAAGAACAGCAGCCAGTGGTGGTTGGTGGTCGCGATGAAGTGCTCGACCACGTCGTCGCCGCGCAGGGTCGCGCCGCGCACGCCCTTGCCGCCGCGCTTCTGGGTGCGGTACTGGTCGGCGCGGGTGCGCTTGGCGTAGCCGCCGCGGGTGATCGTCACGACGAGGTCCTCGTCGGGGATCAGGTCCTCCATCGACATGTCGCCGGAGGCCGCGATGATCTGGGTACGGCGTTCGTTGCCGTACTTCTCCACGATCTCGGCGAGCTCGTCCGCGACGATCTGGCGCTGACGGGTGACGTTGGCCAGGATGTCGCGGTAGTCGGCGATCTCGATCTCGATCGCGGCGAGCTGGTCGATGATCTTCTGACGCTCCAGCGCGGCCAGGCGGCGCAGCTGCATGTCGAGGATCGCGTTGGCCTGGAGCTCGTCGATGTCCAGCAGCGCGATCAGGCCCTGGCGGGCGTCGTCGACCTCGGGGGAGCGGCGGATGAGCGCGGTGACCTCGTCGAGCATGTCGAGGGCCTTGACCAGGCCGCGCAGGATGTGGGCGCGCGCCTCGGCCTCGCGGAGCAGGAACTCCGTGCGCCGGCGGATGACCTCGATCTGGTGGGTGACCCAGTGGGAGATGAACTGGTCGATGCTCAGCGTGCGCGGCACGCCGTCGACGATCGCCAGCATGTTGGCCGAGAAGTTGGTCTGCAGCTCGGTGTGCTTGAACAGGTTGTTCAGCACCACGCGGGCCACGGCGTCGCGCTTGAGCACGACGATGAGGCGCTGGCCGGTGCGCGAGGAGGTGTCGTCACGCACGTCGGCGATGCCCTGGACCCGGCCGGAGTCGGCGAGCTCGGCGATCTTCAGCGCCAGGTTGTCCGGGTTGACCATGTAGGGCAGCTCGGTGATGGACAGGCAGGTGCGTCCCTTGGCGTCCTCGTCGATCGTGACCACCGCGCGCTGCTGGATCGAGCCGCGACCGGTGCGGTAGGCCTGCTCGATGCCGGTGCGGCCGACGATCATCGCGGCGTTGGGGAAGTCGGGACCCTTGATCCGCTCGATCAGGGCTTCCTGGAGCTCCTCGCGGGTCGCATCCGGGTGCTCGAGCGCCCAGATGGCGCCGTCGGCGACCTCGCGCAGGTTGTGCGGCGGGATGTTGGTGGCCATGCCGACCGCGATACCTGCGGAGCCGTTGACCAGCAGGTTCGGGAACCGGGCCGGCAGGATGGTGGGCTCCGACGAGCGACCGTCGTAGTTCGGCTGGAAGTCGACGGTGTCCTTGTCGATGTCGCGGACCATGTCCAGCGCCAGCGGCGCCATCCGGCACTCGGTGTATCGCATCGCGGCGGCGGGGCCGTTGCCCGGCGAACCGAAGTTGCCCTGGCCGTTGATCAGCGGGTTGCGCATGACCCAGGGCTGCGCCAGGCGCACCAGGGTGTCGTAGATCGCGGAGTCGCCGTGCGGGTGGTACTGACCCATGACGTCACCGACGACGCGCGAGCACTTCGAGAAGCCGCGGTCCGGGCGGTAGCCGCCGTCGTACATCGCGTAGAGCACGCGACGGTGCACGGGCTTGAGCCCGTCGCGCACGTCCGGCAGCGCGCGACCGACGATGACGGCCATCGCGTAGTCGATGTAGGAGGCGCGCATCGACTCGTTGAGGTCGACCTCCAGGATGCGGTCGGTGGTGATGCCGCCGCCGTCGCCGCCGTTGCCGGCGGTCGGGTCCGTCTCGGGCGTGGAGTTCTCGCCGTTCGGGGTCTCAGTCACGATTGATCTCTCTTGCCGTGTCTAGGAAAAGTCTTAGAAAGCGCTATCTGCTGGTACAGGAGTCACGAGGTGCGTTCGTCCGCAGGGCGGAGGTGCGAGGGCGACCCGGGAGCGGAGCGGCTCGTCGAGCGCCGACAACGCCGCGGACGGGCGCGCAGCGTGGCCCCTGCTAGATGTCGAGGAAGCGGACGTCCTTGGCGTTCTTCTGGATGAAGGCGCGACGTTGCTCGACGTCCTCCCCCATGAGGATCGAGAAGATCTCGTCCGCACGCGCGGCGTCGTCGAGGTTGACCCTCTGCAGCAGGCGCTGGTCGGGGTCCATGGTGGTCTCCCAGAGCTCGTCGGCATTCATCTCACCGAGACCCTTGTAGCGCTGCACCGGGTTGTCCTTGGGCAGCTTCTTGCCGGCCTCGAGACCAGCCTTCCTCAGTGCGTCACGCTCAGAGTCGGAGTAGACGAACTCGTGCTCGTGCGGCTTGTTCCAGCGCAGGCGGTACAGGGGCGGCATCGCCATGTACACGTAACCGTGCTCGATCAACGGCTTCATGAAGCGGAACAGCAGCGTCAGCAGCAGGGTGTTGATGTGGTGGCCGTCGACGTCGGCGTCAGCCATCAGCACGACCTTGTGGTAGCGCAGCTTGTCGAGGTTGAACTCCTCGTGGATGCCGGTGCCCAGCGCCGAGATGATCGCCTGGACCTCCTGGTTGCCCAGGACCCGGTCGATGCGCGCCTTCTCGACGTTGAGGATCTTTCCGCGGATCGGGAGGATCGCCTGGATGCGCGGGTCGCGGCCGGACTTGGCCGAGCCACCTGCGGAGTCACCCTCGACGATGAAGACCTCGCACTCGGCCGCGTTGGTCGACTGGCAGTCGGCCAGCTTTCCGGGCAGACCACCGCCGCCGAGCAGACCCTTGCGGTTGCGGGCCAGGTCGCGCGCCTTGCGGGCGGCCATGCGGGCCGACGCCGCGGCCTGCGCCTTGCGGATGATCTCCTTGCCCTCGTTCGGGTTCTGCTCCAGCCAGGCACCCAGCTGGTCGTTGACCACGCGCTGGGTGAAGCCCTTGGCCTCGGTGTTGCCGAGCTTGGTCTTGGTCTG
>JAZQNT010000675.1:0-14947 GCA_045627505.1 Nocardioides sp. | reverse complement strand
GGCCGACGCCGCGGCCTGCGCCTTGCGGATGATCTCCTTGCCCTCGTTCGGGTTCTGCTCCAGCCAGGCACCCAGCTGGTCGTTGACCACGCGCTGGGTGAAGCCCTTGGCCTCGGTGTTGCCGAGCTTGGTCTTGGTCTGTCCCTCGAACTGCGGCTCGCCGAGCTTGATCGAGATGATGGCGGTCAGGCCCTCACGGATGTCGTCGCCGGAGACCCGGTCCTCCTTCTTCTTGACCAGGCCCCACTCCTCACCCCAGGTGTTGACGAGGGTGGTGAGCGCCGCACGGAAGCCCTCTTCGTGGGTGCCGCCCTCGTGGGTGTTGATCGTGTTGGCGAAGGTGTGGACCGACTCGGTGTAGGAGGTGTTCCACTGCATCGCCACCTCGAGGCTCATGTGCCCCCCGCCGGCGTCCTTGGCGTACTCGCTGGAGGTGGCCTCGAACGCGATGACCGACTGGTTGGCCTTGTCCTTGCGGCGGTTGAGGTACTCGACGAAGTCGACCAGGCCCCGCTCGTAGTGGAAGACCTGCTCGGTGCCGGCGTTGTCGCGCACCACGTCGACCTCGCCCAGCACCTCGGCCAACTCGGCGGAGTCGACGTCACCCTCGGGGGGCTCCTCGGTCGCCACCGGGCGCTGGTCGCGCACGACGATCTTGAGGCCCCGGTTGAGGAACGCCATCTCGCGGATGCGCTGGGTGATGGTCTCGAGGTCGTAGACGAGCGTCTCGAAGATGTCGTCCGACGCCCACCAGGTGACCGCGGTGCCGGTGCCCTCGCCCTCCTCGAGCGGACGGACCTGCTCCAGCGGGCCGTCCGGCACGCCGAGCGAGAACGACTGGCGCCACAGGTGGCCGCGGTTCTTGACCTCGACGACCAGGTGCGAGGAGAGCGCGTTCACGACAGAGACGCCGACGCCGTGCAGACCACCGGAGACCTTGTAGCCGCCGCCGCCGAACTTTCCGCCGGCGTGCAGCACGGTCAGCGCCAGGGTGACGGCGGGGAGCTCCTGGCCCGGGGCGGTGCCGGTCGGGATGCCGCGACCGTTGTCCTCGACCTTCACCGAGCCGTCGGGCTGCAGGGTCACGAGGATCTCGTCGCAGTGGCCGGCCAGCGCCTCGTCGACGGAGTTGTCGACGATCTCCCAGATCAGGTGGTGCAGACCACGGGCACCGGTCGAGCCGATGTACATGCCGGGTCGTTTGCGGACTGCCTCGAGGCCTTCGAGCACCTGGATCGCTGAGGCGTCGTACTCGGCGTCGACCTTGGTGTCGGCCGCCGTGGTGGACCTGACCTCCTCGGCGACGTCGGCAGGGACCTCTCCGGCCGGGTTCTCAACGCTCACGCAGACCTACTTCCATCTTGGTGCGGGACGCCGCAAGGCACGACGAACGAAGGTCGCGACTGGGAGAGCGCGCGACCTTCCACCAAGTTTACCTGCCTGAGCGCCGTTTTCCAGCCACACACGCGAGTCAGTGGGGTCTGAACGACACCAGGATGCCCCTCGTGCGCTCCGTGAGGGCCTGCCAGAGGCCCTCGCAGGGGTCGGGACGTGTCCCCACACACTTCCGAGGCCGTCAGATCGGCAGAGAGCGATTCCGGCGCCACGACACTCTGTGCTCCGGAGCGGGCGCCATCGGCCGGGCAGACCACCGCCTGGCCGGCCTCACCCGTAGGTGTCGCGCACTCCACGTCCGCCGGAGGAGCGCAGCCCCTTCTTCCACGTGGGCACGTGCGGGCCCAGGACGTCGATGGTCAGCACCGTGCCGTGCCCCACCTCGACGTTGAGCCGCTTGACCAGGCTCGGGGCCAGCAGCCGCAGCTGCGTCGCCCAGGCCGTGGAGTCGGTGCGGACCACCAGCTTGCCGTCGGAGAACGACTCGGGCGTGCAGTGGTCGGCGATCTCGGCGCCGACGAGGGTCGGCCACTGGGCGAACAGGCTCTGGGTGCGCAGGTCGGTCTCCCAGCCGCGGTTGCCCACCAACCGTTCCAGGGCCGAGCCCAGCAACTGGGGGTCGCGCTCGTCGGGGTGGGCACCGGAGAGACGGCTCGGTCCGCGGCGACGGATCCTGGCCTGTCCGCCCTTGCCCTTCGGACGCTTGGCAGGGGCCGGGGCCCGCGACTGGGCCCGGGCGAACTCCTTCGCCAGGTCCAGACCGTCGGCGGGGCGCTGCTCCTCCCCCGACAGGTCGACGGTCGGCGTGGTGCCCGACAGCACGCCGGCGTCGATCGGGGTGTCAGGTTCGGCGTCGGGCTGGGAGTCAGGCTGGGCGTCAGGCACCTGCGGCTCGTCCGAGAGCTTCGACAGCGGAGTGTCATCGGTCAACGCGGGTCACCTCCCCTTCCTGCACCCGGAACCGGGCGCCGTGCAACGACGCAGGCACGTCCTCGGCCACCGCAGCGGTGATCAAGACCTGCTCGGCCCCGGCCACCAGTGCGGCCAGCTGCTCCCGGCGCCCCGAGTCGAGCTCGGCGAAGACGTCGTCCAGGATCAGGATCGGATCGTCTCCGTCGGAGCGCAGGAGGTCGTACGAGGCGAGCTTGAGGGCCAGCGCGAACGACCAGGACTCTCCGTGCGAAGCGTAGCCCTTCACCGGAAGTCGCACCTCGCCGTTGCCCAGCGTCAGGGTCAGGTCGTCACGGTGCGGGCCCACCAGGGTCACGCCCCGGTCCAGCTCGTCGCGCCGCCGCGCCTCCAGCTCCAGCGCCATCACCTGCGCCACCTGGGCGGTGCTGGGCAGGCCCGCGTCTTCGCCGACGGGCAGCTCGAACGACGGCTTGTACTCGATGCGGGCATCGTCCCGGGAGGCGCCGCGAGCCACCGCGGCGTACGCGCTGCCGACGTAGGGCTGCAACGAGGCGGTCAGTTCGAGGCGCTGCGCGAGGATCTCCGCACCAAGCTGGACCAGGTGGGTGTCCCACACCGCCAGGGTGGACAGCAGGTTCTCGCCGCCGGCGCCCCGGCCTCGGGAGGACTTGAGCAGCGAGTTGCGCTGCTTCAGCACGCGCTCGTAGTCCGCCCTGACGCCGGCCATGCGCGGGGCCCGCAGCACCAGCAGGTCGTCGAGGAACTTGCGCCGGTCGCTGGGATCGCCCTTGGCCAGGGTGAGGTCCTCGGGGGAGAAGACCACCGTCCGCACCAGACCCAGCAGGTCCCGCGGCCGGGACAACGGCGAGCGGTTGATCCGGGCCCGGTTCGCCTTGCCCGGGTTGAGCTCGACCTCCAGCGTCGCCGGCCGACCGTCCTTGACCACCACCGCGCGCACCACCGCCTGGGACGTGTTCGCCCTGATCAGTGGGGCGTCGCTGGCCACCCGGTGGGAGGCGAGCCGACACAGGTAGTCGACTGCCTCCACCAAGTTGGTCTTGCCCTGACCGTTGCGCCCGACGAACGCGTTGACGCCCGGCTCGAGCTGGACGTCGACGTCGGCGTAGGACCGGAAGTCATGGAGCAGGAGATGCTGGACATGCACGAGGTGGGGGCTCAGCTCTCCCCGGGCTCGCGCTCGCTGCCGGCGCCTGCCTGCCGGGCTGCGGCCGACTGCTCGGCACCGGTGCGGCCGCTCGTCCCGCCCACGTCGCCACCGGCGGGTGCCTCGGTGTGCACGGCGTGGCCGCCGAACTGGTTGCGCATGGCGGCGATCGCCTTCATCGACGGGGAGTCGTCCTGGCGGGAGACGAAGCGGGCGAAGAGGGCGGCGGTGATCGCCGGGACCGCGACGGCGTTGTCGATCGCCGCCTCGACGGTCCAGCGTCCCTCGCCGGAGTCCTCGGCGTACCCGCGGATGGACTGCAGGCCCGGGTCGTCGTCCAGCGCGGCCACCATCAGGTCGAGCAGCCAGGAGCGGATCACGGTGCCCTCACGCCAGGAGCGGAAGACCTCCGTGACGTTGTCGACCAGGTCGACCTTCTCGAGCAGCTCCCAGCCCTCGGCGTAGGACTGCATGATCGCGTACTCGATACCGTTGTGGACCATCTTGGAGAAGTGTCCGGCACCCACCTTGCCGGCGTGCACGGCACCGTGCTCGCCCGCAGGCTTGAGCGCGTCGAAGGCCGGCTGCACCTTGGCGACGTCGGCCGCGTCGCCGCCGTACATCAGGGCGTAACCGTTCTCCAGCCCCCAGACGCCACCCGAGACACCGCAGTCGACGTAACCGATGCCCTTGGAGGCCAGCAGCCCGGCGTGCACCGCGTCGTCGGTCCAACGCGAGTTGCCACCGTCGACCACCACGTCGCCCTCGCCCAGAAGCTCGGAGAGCTCGGCGACGCACGAGTGGGTCGGCTCACCGTGCGGAACCATGATCCAGACCACCTTGGGGGCGCCGTCGGTGCCCAGTGCGCCCACCAGTTCGGCCAACGAGGCCACGTCGCTGAGGTCGGGGTTGCGGTCGTATCCGACGACGGTGAGCCCCGCGCGGCGCATGCGCTCGCGCATGTTGCCACCCATCTTGCCGAGGCCGACGAGTCCGATTTCCATGAGTCCTCCGAGACGGTGCTGCGTGCGGTGGTGTCGGGCGGCCGAGTCCGCCCGACGAAGTCAGGAGAGCAGGCGTCGCGGCATCAGCAGGTAGCGGAAGAGGTTCTCCTCGCTCGCCCCGGTGGTCTGGATCACCACGGGCTTGGTGGCCTGGGTGAACGACAGGTCGACGCGCTCGCCCGCCATGGCGGTGAGACCGTCCAGCAGGTAGGCGGGGTTGAAGCCGGTGACCAGTTCGTCGCCGGTGATCTCGGCGCCGATCGCTTCGGTGGCCTGGGCCTCGTCGCCGGACTGGGAGTCGAGCACGACCTCGCCGTCGCCGAACTTCATCTGCACCGCGGTGTTGCGCTCGGCCACCAGGGCGACGCGCTTGACCGTGTCGATCAGTTCCTGCTTGCTGACCGTGGCCACGGTGAGGTGCTCGGCCGGGAAGAGGCTGCGGACCTTGGGGAACTCGCCGTCGAGCAGACGGGTGGTGGTGCGGCGCAGGCTGTCGCCGCTGCGGCCCTCGAACCCGATGATGCCCTCGCCGCCGGCGGACGAGATGGAGATCGTCACGTCACCGTTGAGGGTCTTGGCGGTGTCGGAGAGCACCTTGGCCGGGACCAGCGCGGCGAGCGAGGCGCTGGTGTCGTTCGGCGTCCAGGTCAGCTCGCGGTGCGAGAGCCGGAAGCGGTCGGTGGCGAGCAGCGACATGCGGTCGCCCTCGATCTCGATCCGGACACCGGTGAGCACGGGCAGCATGTCGTCGCGACCAGCAGCAGTGACCGCCTGGGCCACGGCGCTGGCGAACTCGTCGCCGTTGACGACGCCGGAGGCAGGAGGCACCGAGGGGAGCGTGGGGTAGTCCTCGACCGGCATGGTCTGCAGGCTGAAGCGCCCCGACCCGCACTTGAGCTCGAGCTTCGCGCCGTTGAGGCTGAAGTCGATCGGCTTGGTGGGGAGGCTGCGGCAGATGTCGGCCAGCAATCGGCCGCTGACCAGCACCTTTCCCTGACTCTCCACGTCTGCGTGCAGCTCGGCACGGGCGGAGGTCTCGTAGTCGAAGGAGGAGAGGACGAGACCCTCGTCACCGGCCTCGATCAGCAGGCCGGCGAGGACGGGGGCGCTCGGACGCACGGGCAGGCTGCGGGCAGCCCAGGCCACAGCGTCGGCGAAGACGTCGCGTTCGACGCGGAACTTCACTTCGTTCCTCCGGGTTCGTAGTTCGCGTGGTTCGTGAATCCTGCCATGCCGCGGCGACACATGTCGTCTCGACCGCGAGACCGCTGTATGTCCGTCCGGGACGAGAAGAGTCCGCCGAGAACGGTCCGGAGAACCCCCTGGAGGGGGAGTTCTCCCCAGGAAGAGCGCCGAGTGAGTTTCGACGGGGGATGAGCCATGTGTAGGTGAGTTGTCGTCATAGGCGTTGGGGAAACTGTGCACAAGTGACGTTTTCGCAGGTCAGAGCACATGTGGCCGGTGCATGACCTGTTCATTGAGTCTGGGGGTGAACTACGTCCGGTGTGCACTCGGGAGAGACGTCTCCATCGTTGTCCCAAGCTGTCCACAAGGTTGTGGATGAAATCGGGGGGTCCCTCATTTCTTTTCCACAGGCTTGAGCACGGGTTCCCAAGTGCCGGCAAGGTGGCACGAAGATGCCATGACGACGCTTCAAAGGCGTCCTGGATCACACCCAGATCGCACCAGATCGCACCCGGGACGCACCGTCGGGCGAGCACAGAGGGCTCACCGCAGGAGCGGGACGGGCGGGCTCAGCCCTGGCGCGCCTGCATCTTGATCCGGTTGGTCAGCTCGGAGACCTGGTTGAAGACCGCGCGGCGCTCGGCGAGCAGCTGGTTGATCTTGCGGTCGGCGTACATGACCGTGGTGTGGTCACGGCCGAACTGCTTGCCGATCTGGGGCAGCGACATCGAGGTGAGCTCGCGGCACAAGTACATGGAGATCTGACGAGCCATCACCAGGTGACGTCCGCGGCTGGGCCCGCAGAGGTCCTCGATCGAGACGCCGAAGTAGGCAGCGGTCTGCGCGATGATCAGCGGGGAGGTGATCTCCGGCTCGCCGCCCTCGGGGATCAGGTCCTTGAGGACGATCTCCGCCAGCGACATGTCGACTTCTTGACGGTTCAGGTTGGCGAACGCCGTGACCCGGATCAGCGCACCTTCGAGCTCACGGATGTTGGTCTGGATCTTCGAGGCGATGAACTCCAGCACGTCCGGCGGCGCGGTGAGGCGGTCCATGGCCGCCTTCTTGCGCAGGATCGCGATGCGGGTCTCGAGGTCGGGCGCCTGGACGTCGGTGATCAGGCCCCACTCGAACCGGTTCCGCAGGCGGTCCTCCAGCGCCTCGAGCAGCTTCGGCGGGCGGTCGGAGGTCAGCACGATCTGCTTGTTGGCGTTGTGCAGCGTGTTGAAGGTGTGGAAGAACTCTTCCTGCGTCTGGGTCTTGCCCTCAAGGAACTGGATGTCATCGATGAGCAGGACGTCGACGTCGCGGTACCGGCGCTTGAAGCGGTCCTGGCGGTCGTCGCGGATCGCGTTGATGAACTCGTTCGTGAACTCCTCCGAGCTCACGTAGCGCACCTTGGCACCGGAGTAGAGCGAGCGGACGTAGTGGCCGATCGCGTGCAACAGGTGCGTCTTGCCCAGCCCGGACTCGCCGTAGACCAGGAGCGGGTTGTAGGCCTTGCCCGGCGCCTCGGCCACGGCGACGGCGGCTGCGTGCGGGAACCGGTTGGAGGACCCGATGACGAACGTCTCGAAGGTGTACTTCGGGTTCAGCCGGGTCTCCAGCGCGGTGGGCTGCGAGGACGGACGCTCGGGCGTGTACCCGGGGTCGAACGCGGGCGCGGCGGGCGCGGCTGCCGGCTGGGACGGCAGCTCGACGACGTTGTCGTTCCAGGCCTTGGCCACGGGCTCGGGCTGACGCACCGAGGTCTCGTCGAGGGTGGGGAGCGGGGAGGACTCCTCCTCGAGCCCCGGGTTCACGGTCACCGCGATGCGGATCTCCCGCCCGAAGCGCTCGGAGAGGGTGTCCTCCAACTGCCCGCGCAGACGTCCCTCGAGCTGTCCACGGGTGAATTCGTTGGGCACCGCGATGATCGCGGTGTTCTCGTGCAGGGTGACAGGCTCGCTGGCCCGGAGCCAGGCGCGCTGGTTCGGCTGCAACTCCTCGACGACGTCGCGCCACACGGTGTTCAGATCCACCGGTTGGTTCTCCACTTCTTCCCCCATGTACGAGCTGGTGCCGAAGTGTTCTTGACCCCGGTCGGCCGGTTCAACATCCACAACTTTATCCACAGGTTGTGCATGTTGACCCAATTTGGTGACGCCGTGCCTGCGTGCTGAGCGCGACCCCGCCTCCGGGGACCACATCGATGCAGGTCAGCGGTGCACACCTGGCACCTGTGAACCGAGTCACCGGCGGGTGGGCCGAGGCGCCACGGGGAGGTTCTCCACAGGCGTTCGACGTCGGTGACGCTAACAACCTCGCAAGAGGGCGGGCAAGCGGTGGTCCACAGCCGATTGGAGGTCGAAGGCCGGATTGGTGCAGACTTGTCACACGCGGGTTTGACCCTCATTCGTCGCTCCGCGTACCGTTGCAAGGTCACCCGATGTCCACTCACGGTCGACCGGCGCCGCACGTCCACGACTGGAAGTCACGTTCACCTGAGCGTGAGAGCCGTGGGGGAGCGGTGCCTGCCGAAGCAAGAAACGGCGGCACAGTGCTTCGTCGGAGTGGATACCCGTTGAACCAAGACCCTGGAGAACTCTCGTGAGCAAGCGTACGTACCAGCCGAACAACCGTCGCCGTCACAAGGTGCACGGTTTCCGCCTGCGCATGCGCACCCGCGCTGGCCGCGCCATCCTGTCTGCGCGCCGCCGCAAGGGCCGCGCCAGCCTGACCGTCTGACGGCCGGTCCCACGACCGGCGTCGACGTGTGAATCGTGCTGCCACGTTCAGCGCGTCTCACTCGAGGTGAGGCTTTCCGGCTCGCTGTCCGCAAGGGCACGCGGGCCGGTTCTCGCACGCTGGTGCTGCACTGGTTGGCCGACGAGGACGCAGAGTCCTCGGAGGTCGGCTTCGTCGTCAGCAAGGCCGTGGGCAATTCCGTCGTTCGCAACCGGGTCAAGCGCCGGCTGCGACACCTGACCCGGGAGCACCTTGAGGAGCTTCCGGGTCGTGGCGTACTCGTGGTCAGGGCGAACCCTGCGGCTGCAGGGGCCACCCATCCGGCGCTGGACGCCGATCTGGCCAAGGCCCTGCACCGGCTCCGCCCGAAGGGCGCGGGTTCGTGAAGTACCCGCTGATCTGGCTGCTCAAGCTCTACCGCACCTTCGTCAGCCCTCTGTACGGCCAGGTGTGCAGGTACCACCCGAGTTGTTCGGCGTACGCACTGCAAGCTGTCACTGAGCATGGGAGCCTGAAGGGCTCCTGGCTCGCGGTTCGTCGCCTCGCCCGGTGCCACCCCTGGGCCGCCGGGGGTTACGACCCCGTTCCTCCCCGCGTGCGCGCGGGTTCGACCCCTACACGAGGAGCCTGAGTGTTCTCCTTCTTCGGAGCCATCGGCAGCGCCATCATGACGCCGCTCTACTACGTCATCTCCGTGGTGATGGTGGGCTTCCACGAGCTTGCGAGTCTCGTCTTCGCCCCCGACAGCGGTGCGGCGTGGGTGATCTCGATCGTCGGCCTGACGCTGGTGATCCGGGCGGCTCTGATCCCGCTCTTCGTGAAGCAGATCAAGTCCAGCCGCAACATGCAGCTGCTGCAGCCTCAGGTGCGGGAGCTGCAGAAGAAGTACGGCCACGACCGTGAGCGTCTCGCTCAGGAGACGATGGAGCTGTACAAGAACGCGGGCACCAACCCGTTCGCGTCCTGCCTCCCGATCCTGATCCAGATGCCGATCTTCCTGGCTCTGTTCCGACTCCTCGACCACGCCGCCGACGGCAAGCCCAAGGGCATCATGTCGGTGGCCCAGGCCGAGCAGTTCGCCCAGGCCGAGATCTTCGGGCAGATCCCGATCCGTCTGACCCTGATCAACAACGAGGGCAACGCGTGGGTCATCGTCGGTGCGGTGATCCTGGTCCTCGCGATGACCGCCACCACCTTCCTGACCCAGCGTCAGTTGATGGCCAAGAACATGCCGGCCTCGGCGATGGAGGGGCCCTACGCCCAGCAGCAGAAGTTGTTGCTCTACGTCCTGCCGCTCGTGTTCGGTATCGGTGGCATCGCCTTCCCGATCGGCGTCCTCCTGTACTGGACCACGTCGAACCTGTGGACCATGAGCCAGCAGTTCTACGTGATCCGCAACAACCCGTCCCCGGGAACCCCGGCCGAGACGGCGAAGAAGGAGCGCGACGCGGCCAAGCGCGCCAAGAAGGGCCTGCCCCCGCTCGAGGGCACCGTGGTCCAGGGCACCGTGGAGGAGACCCCCGAGCGTCGCCCCACGCAGCGCCAGCAGCCGAAGAAGCAGCCGCGCTCCCAGCGCACCGGCGGCCAGTCGCCGAACAAGAAGAAGCGCTGAGCGCGCCCACAGATGTCCGCGGGTGACCCAGGTCAGCCGCAGTTCCCTACACAGCAGGAGAAGTTGTGAGCGAGACGATCAACGACGGTTTCGTCGAAGAGCCGGTGGAGACCAGCCCGCGCCCGAGCAAGGTGGAGCGGCTGGAAGCCGAGGGCGACATCGCCGCCGACTATCTCGAGGACCTGCTCGACATCGCTGACCTCGACGGCGACCTGGACATGGACGTGGAGGGGGACCGCGCGTCCGTCTCGATCGTGGGTGGCGACCTGGACCTGCTCGTGGGTCGCAACGGTGAGGTGCTCGAGGCACTCCAGGAGCTGACCCGGTTGGCCGTCTACCGCGAGACCGGTGAGCGCTCGCGGCTCATGCTCGACATCGCCGGCTACCGCGCCCAGAAGCGCGAGGAGTTGGTGTCCCTCTCCGCGAAGCTCATCGCCCAGGTCAAGGAGACGGGGGAGAAGGTCGCGCTCGAGCCGATGACCTCGTTCGAGCGCAAGGTCGTCCACGACGAGGTCACCGCCGCAGGGCTGGTCTCGGAGTCCGAGGGCGCCGAGCCCCACCGCCACGTGGTGATCCTGCCCGCGTGAGCAACGACGTTTCACGTGGAACCGACAGCGGTTCCACCGCGACGCCCCCCTTGCCGCTCCTTCCGGAGGCGGTGCGGGGGGTGTTCGCGTCCGACCGGATCGAGCCCCTCGAGCAGTACGCGCAGATGCTGGCCACCGACGGAGTCGTCCGCGGCCTGATCGGCCCCCGTGAGGTCCCGCGGTTGTGGGACCGCCACATCCTCAACTCCGGCGTCCTGACCGCCGAGCTGGCCGAAGGGATCTCCCTGTGCGACATCGGGACCGGGGCCGGGCTGCCCGGCATGGTGGTTGCCATTGCGCGCCCGGACCTGCAGGTCACCCTGGTCGAGCCGCTGCTGCGCCGCACGACGTTCCTCAACGAGGTCGTGGAGCGCCTGGGGCTGACCAACGTCGAGGTCGTGCGGGGGCGCGCTGACCTGCTCCACGGCGAGCGCTCCTTCGACGTCGTCACCTCGCGGGCGGTCGCGCCACTCGAGCGGTTGCTCGAGTGGTCGATGCCGCTGGTGGCGCCCGAAGGAGAGCTGCTGGCGCTGAAGGGCTCGTCGATCGAGGAGGAGATCGAGACGGCCCGTCCGGTGCTGGAGAAGTTCACGTGCGCCGAGCCCGAGGTGATCGTGCTGGGTGAGGGCATCAGCGAGAGCCCGACGTACGCGGTCAAGGTTTCGTGGAGCGATCCCGCGGCACTACCGTGGCACCTGATCCGCAAGGGAGCCACGGGCGGGACCGGATCGAAGAAGAAGAAGCGCAAGGGCGGCAAGAAGCGTCCAGGCTGACCGGCCTCGCAGCGCACCGCCCCCTCCTCCGGCGAACTCGTTTCGCGGGGCAGGGGGATGCGGCAAGATGACCCCGGACGCCGAACGTGGTCGTTGAATCGTCATTCGTACACAGCCGCACCAGAGTTATCCACCGATTTTTGACGGTGTGTGAGCGTAACCATCCACAGGTCTGAGGGAGTTATCCACAAGTGGAGCCGCGAGAGCAGCAGAGGGCGTCGAACTTTGACGATGCTGGCGTTTCACGTGAAACCGCCGCCCACCTCATCGATGCGCTCGGGCGGGTCGCTCGGGAGACGCGGGCGGCACAGCGGTCACCTGTGAGTGACCCCTACGACGCCCTGTTGTCCGGAGATGCCCCCGCGCAGGACGCCGACCTGTCGCATGGGCGAGAATCTGACATGCAGACGTCTTCGGGCATCGACCACGTCAACGAGTTCAATTCAGGAGTGCCTCCCATGGCTGCCACCCCCCAGGGAACGTCGTCCCCGTTGTTGCGCGGGGGAGTGTTCAGGACGGCTGCCCAGATTGCCGAGTCCGGCACCACGTCGTACGACGACAGCACCCCGCTCGCGCGTGCCGCTGAGCACGTGGTGATGGCCCGCGAGGGCAAGCTCGCGGTGAACGCGCCTCGTGGTGACCGCACGCGCGTCATGGTGGTGGCCAACCAGAAGGGCGGGGTCGGCAAGACCACCTCGACCGTCAACCTCGCTGCCGGTCTGGCGCAGCTGGGACAGCGGGTGCTGGTGATCGACCTGGACCCGCAGGGCAACGCCTCCACCGCGCTCAACGTGGACCACCACCGAGGCATCCCGTCCACCTACGACCTCCTGGTCAACGGCGCGACCCTGGAAGACGTCATCACCGACTGCCCCGACCTGCCCAACCTCAAGGTCGTGCCGGCCACCATCGACCTCGCGGGAGCCGAGATCGAGCTGGTGAGTGTCGTGGCCCGTGAGAGCCGACTGCAGCGGGCGATCGAGGCACACCCGCTCGTCGGCACGGCGGCCGAGGCCGGCGAGGACCGCTTCGACTTCGTCCTCGTCGACTGCCCGCCGTCGCTGGGCCTGCTGACCCTGAACGCCCTCGTGGCCGGCCAGGAGATGGTGATCCCCATCCAGGCCGAGTACTACGCCCTGGAGGGCCTGGGGCAGCTGCTGGAGACCGTCGAGATGGTGCGCAAGCACCTCAACCAGCGGCTCAAGGTCTCCACCATCCTCGTGACGATGTACGACGCCCGGACCAACCTGGCCGCGAACGTCGCCAGCGAGGTGCGGGAGCACTTCGGCGAGACCGTCCTGAAGTCGATGATCCCGCGTTCGGTGCGCGTCTCGGAAGCACCTTCGTACAGTCAGACCGTCATGACCTACGACCCGGCCTCGCCGGGCGCGATCGCCTACCTTGAGGCCTCGCGTGAGATCGCAACCCGGGGGGCCGAGCGATGAGTGGAACACCGAAGGGCGTACGCAGAGGACTGGGACGCGGTCTGGGCGCCCTGATTCCGACCGTCGCGGTGGAGGCCGAGGAGCCCCAGTCGGCGGCCAAGGGCGTCACCGTCGCCGAGCAGCTCGTCAACCCTTCCAGCGTCACGCCCGACGGCGCTGAGGTGCCCAGCCCTGCACCCACCTCTCCGTCGGCGACCACGATCTCCCAGGAGGTCCCTGCGGGGGCCTACTTCGCGGAGCTGCCGATCGCCTCGGTACGGCCCAACACGTGGCAGCCGCGCCAGGTCTTCGACGAGGAAGCCCTCGCGGAGCTGGTCCACTCGGTCAAGGAGATCGGTCTCCTGCAGCCGGTCGTGGTGCGTCCCGACGGTGAGGACCGCTACGAGCTCATCATGGGTGAGCGCCGCTGGCGCGCCTCGCAGGAGGCCGGTCTCACCACGATCCCGGCGATCGTCCGTGAGACCGACGACGGTGACATGCTCCGGGACGCGCTCCTGGAGAACCTGCACCGCTCGCAGCTGAACCCGCTGGAAGAGGCGGCGGCCTACGGCCAGTTGCTGGAGGACTTCGGCTGCACGCACGAGGAGCTCGCCCAGCGCATCGGTCGCTCGAGGCCGCAGATCTCCAACACCCTGCGCCTGTTGAAGCTGCCCCCGACGGTGCAGCGTCGGGTGGCTGCTGGCGTCCTTTCCGCTGGTCACGCGCGTGCGCTGCTCGCGGTCGAGGAGTCCGAGGTGCAGGAGCGTCTCGCCCAGCGCGTGGTGCAGGAGGGGATCAGCGTCCGCGGACTCGAGGAGATCGTGGCCCTGGGCGACCACGGCACCAAGAAGGCTGCTCCCCGCGCCCCCAAGGTCGAGGTGCCCGGAGCTGTCGAACTGGCGGGCCGCCTCTCCGACCGCTTCGACACGCGGATGAAGGTGGATGACGCCAAGAGCAAGGGCAAGATCACGGTCGAGTTCGCGACGTTGGACGACCTGCAGCGCATCGTCGATCTGATGGATCCCAACACGCCCAGGTGATGCCTTCCTCCGACGGAGGATCGTGTGTCCGAGCGGGGCGCCCACCAGTGGTGGGTGCCCCTGCTGCGTCCTGGGGAGATGGTTGACGGACCTCCAGTCCCATGAGGGGTGACGGAGGCTTCAGGGATAAACCTCTATGTCGACTTATCTGTTTGACGAGATGTCCCTGAGTTTCTTTGGTGACCGGCTTCCGCGCGGACTCTTGGGGGCACCTCTCCTTGGGGTCAGGTGTGGTTCCGCGTCCACCGCGGTGTCTTCGCTGGAGCCGATTCATGGATTTCGCGGGATTCCAGGCCTCGCCGGCGTGGAGCCTGCCTTCGTGGACGGGCCTGGCGGGAGGCTCCCGTGCGCAATCTGGCTACTCGCGCCGACGCGGGACCGAAAAGGAGACGTGTCGACAAAACGAGTTATCCATGAATGGTCCCGGGTGAGGACGTGGTCGAGGGACGCAACAGGGGAGCGTGGCCACAGGAAGCTCGGACGGGGGATGTAGCACAGGACAATATTTGGAACGCTGTTCCAATAGTTCCGTGAGAGCAATTTTGAGGCGAGTGATGCGGGGGGTTCACGGCCGTTCCTGAGGGCATTTTCGGCGCCAGATGAGTCGCTAAGTGTCCGATGTCTAATTTCGTACTCACTCCATGTTGCTGCCGAGTATGACCTTTCACGCCGACTCCGGGGTTGGGCTCGGTTGCGTGCTGATTCCGGGCGGCTCGGTGTCTGCTCGTGCTGCGGCCTGAGTTGGCAGGTGCCGGCGGCTGGGAGGCCAGCCCTCGAATCCCTATGCGCCGCGATGAGTCGGTCCAAGCCCAGGCCGGGGTGCGGCGGCATGCGGTGACGCCCCTGGACCGCCGTCCACGTGGGGCCAGAGCAGGCGGCAGGGCTGCCAGGTTCCGGTGTGCGTCGGGGCGTAGGCGTATGCCGCTGACGTGGTGGGGGCGGCGATCAGGGACGGACACGGTGCGCCGTTCCCGATCTCGCCGGACGGCTTGCCGTGGCAACCGTGCGCCGGACATTTCGCCATGAGCGCAACGGCAACCGCCCGCCCTTGCGTTCCCGTGTGCCGGACGGGGTCTCCCCTCCCCATCTCGCCGAAGTCGGAGGGCAAGCGGTCTTAGGAAGG
>JAZQNT010000674.1:0-2295 GCA_045627505.1 Nocardioides sp. | reverse complement strand
CCCGACGCGCGGCGCGTCGCCACTGCGCTGCGGTGGTGTGGTCGAGGTCCTGGCCGGAGACCAGGGCCAGGAAGTGGCGCACCCGGCGGCTCACCTCGGCCGCGGCCACCCGGGCCGCCGGCTCGTCGGGGCCGGCCTGGGCCACGGCCCGCCGAATCGCGGTCAGCGTCTCGACGCGCAGCCGTTCCACGTCGATGCCCTCCGTCGTCGCGGGCGCAGTCAGCGCGCGCCGCACGAGCAGCACCACCGCAGCAGCGGCCAGCAGCAGGACCGGCGACACGACCCAGAACCAGGTGGGAGCCGTGACCGGCTGGTTGATGCTCCTCTCCGCCGCGTGCAGCAGCACGGCCTCGCGGCCGGTGAACGGCTCAGCGTGCACGGCGACGCCTCCTCTCCAGCAGGTCCAACAGGTCGGTGATCGCAGCGTCGTGCTCGGCCAGGTGCACGTGCGCAGCCCCGAGCCGGCGCAGCACCTCCTCGCGGCGCGCGGCGCGCGCGACGTCCAGGCCGCGCAGCTCCGCCGCCAGCTCCGGATCCTCGGCGACGAAGCCCGGCAGCCGACGTCGGCCACGCACGTCGGTCACCCGGCGGCCCCGCCGCAGCGGCGGGAGTGGGTCCAGGTCGGCGACCGTGACGACGACCAGCTCGTGCTGGGCCGCGAGCCGGGCCAGGCGACGCTCGAGCGCGGAGTCGACCTCCACGTCCCCGAGCACCAGCACCATGAGGGTGCGTCGGCGCAGCGCTCCGGTGGCGTGGTCGAGCAGGTCCAGGGTGCGTTGGGCGGGCGAGTCCGGTTGGCAGGCCTCCTGGACGCTGACCAGCATCCGCTCGAGGTCGACCTCCCGAGTGGTGGGCCGGGTGGCCAGCGGGCCGTGCGGCCCGCAGTGCACCAGGCCCACCCGGTCCCCGGCGCGCAGGGCCATCCACCCCAGCAGCCCGGCAGCGGTGACGGCGACGTCGCGCTTCAGGTCCGCCTGCCCGGGACCCTCGGGGTCCCAGTGGGAGGCGGCCGCGAGCTCACGGCCGGTGTCGACCACGAGCACCACGGTGGCACGGCGTTCCGCGACGTGCCGCTTGACCAGGAGGTCGCCGTGGCGTGCGGTCGCCTTCCAGTCGACGTCGGCCACGTCGTCACCGGGCACGTAGGCGCGCAGGTCGGCGAAGTCGAGGCTTCGGCCGTGGAGGGCGGACACGTGCCGCCCCTCCAGCAGCGCCCGGACACGCTGGTGGGCCACCAGCTCTGCGCGGCTGCGGACGCGGGTGAGCAGCGCCATGTCAGGGGGTGGGGACGGCGGCGAGCACGGCGTCGACCACGTGGTCGGCCTCGACCCGGGCGGCAACGGCCTCGAAGGTGAGCAGGATCCGGTGGCGCAGCACCTGGTGGCGCAGCTCGAACACGTCTTGGGGCAGCACGTGGTCGCGTCCCGCCAGCACCGCCATGCCGCGGGCGGCCTGCAGGAACGCGATGGCGCCACGGGGGCTGGCGCCGTGCTCGATCCACCGCGCGGTCTCGGGGGGCAGGTAGGCCTCGGGGTGCCGGGTCACGTTGACCACCTCGACGACGTAGCGCAGCACCGAATCGTGCACGTGCACCCGCGAGGCCACCGACTGCAGGAACCGGACGTCATCGATCGTGGCCACCGGGGACACGGTGGTCTCGCGCAGGCTGCCGTCGGCGATCCGCTGCAGCACCATGAGCTCGTCCACCGGCTCGGGGTGGTCGAGCACCTCCTTGAGCAGGAACCGGTCCATCTGGGCCTGCGGCAGGACGTAGGTGCCCTCGTCGTCGATCGGGTTCTGCGTGGCCAGGACCAGGAACGGGTCCGGGAGCAGGTGGGTGGTGCCACCGATCGTGGTCTGGCGCTCCTGCATCGCCTCGAGCATCGCCGACTGGGTCTTGGCCGACGAGCGGTTGATCTCGTCGAGCAGGACGAAGTGCGCGTGTACCGGGCCGAGCTGGGTGGAGAAGGTGGTGGTGCGCGGGTCGTAGACCTGGGTGCCGATGATGTCGGACGGCAGCAGGTCCGGCGTGCACTGGATGCGCGAGAAGCTCGCGTCCACCGCCGAGGAGAGCACCGAGGCCGACAGGGTCTTCGCCAGACCGGGCACCGACTCCATCAGCAGGTGCCCGCGGGCCATCAGCGTGACCAGCAGGCTGCGCAGCAGCGTCTTCTGCCCGACCACCTTGGACGAGTAGGCGTCCTCGACGGCCCGGATGATGCGGGTGGCCCGTTCGAGCTCGGCAGCGGTGAGGGGGGTCATGCGTCCTCCTGGGAAGGGGTGGGGGGAACGGAC
>JAZQNT010000673.1:0-2223 GCA_045627505.1 Nocardioides sp. | reverse complement strand
GTCCGCGACGGCGAGGTGGACGAGTTCGGTGGGAGCCTGTGCGTCGGTCTGTGCGTCGGTCATGGGACCCATCATGCCGTGATCCGGGTCACTTGCAGTGAACGATCATTAACCTTTCGTCTTCTGGACGGTGTCCGGGCGGGTTGTGTGGTCGTTTGCTGTCACCAGGTGACACCGATCGGCCACACAGAGGTGTCCGGGGCGGCCGCGGCGGTTGGGACGCGGTGCGGAGCCCCGCGCGCCCCGATCTAGAGTTGCCGCATGACTTCTCCCACGCACTCGTCGGCCCACCGGGAAGGGGGTGCGGTGCGAGCCGCGCTCGCCGAGCTCCAGGGGCACGAGGCGTGGGCGCTGATTCGTCTCTCCAAGCGGGAGCCGGGCGACCCCGACGTCGTCACCTTCGTCGGCGGACCGCGCACCGAGCTGGAGTCGATCACCGACATCGAGCTGGAGACCGGCGTCCCGGCCGAGGGCCGTCGTCACGACCGCCTGGTCGCCGTCCCGTTCCGCCAGATCCGTGAGCGCGGCTTCGACGCGATCGACGACGGCACCCCGCTGGTCAGCGTCGACATCGAGACCGAGCAGCGCTTCGCCGTCGCGGACGTGCTCGCGGCGATCGACGACGCGGGCATCGAGTTCACCGACCGTGGCGGGTTCCGCACCTCCGACGCCGACTACGGACGAGTCGTCGAGTCGATCATCCGTGACGAGATCGGTCAGGGTGAGGGCGCCAACCTGGTGGTCGGTCGCCAGTACACCGCGGTGGTCGCGGACTGGGGCGTCGACAAGGCGCTCACCGTCTTCCGTCGCCTGCTCGAGCGTGAGCGCGGCGCGTACTGGACGTATCTCTTCTTCACCGGAGACCGGTTTCTGATCGGCGCCTCCCCGGAGCGCCACGTCTCGGTCACCGGCGGCGACGTCCGGATGAACCCGATCTCGGGCACCTTCCGGGTCGGCGGGCGCAGCGCCGCGGAGATGAAGCCGGCGCTGCTCGACTTCCTCGCCGACGAGAAGGAGATCTACGAGCTCTTCATGGTCGTCGACGAAGAGCTCAAGATGATGTGCGACGTCTGCGACCAGGGCGGCATGGTGCTCGGGCCGTTCCTCAAGCCGATGACGCACCTGATCCACACCGAGTACCTGCTCGCCGGACGCTCCACCCGCGACGTCCGCGAGATCCTGCGCGACACCATGTACGCGGCCACCGTCACCGGCTCGCCGGTGGAGAACGCCTGCCGGCTGATCGCGCAGTACGAGGACCGCGGACGCGAGTACTACGCCTCCGCCCTGGCGCTCTTCGGCCGCGACGCCGCCGGGCAGCCGACCCTGGACTCCCCGATCGTCATCCGCACCGCCGACGTGAGGCCGGACGGCGCGCTCACCGTCACCGCCGGTGCCACCCTGGTCCGCGACTCCGACCCCGCCTACGAGGTGGCCGAGACCCACGCCAAGGCCGGCGGCATCCTGTCGGCCTTCGGCCTGGTGCCGGCCGCGGGCCAGCCGTCCGAGGGGCTGGCCGACCTGGCCGTGGACGAGGACGTGCTGGTCGCGCTGCAGTCGCGCAACCGTCGTCTCTCCACCTTCTGGCTCACCGACCAGGGCGGGGCCACCCCGCACGCCTCCCTGAAGGGCAAGCGGGTGGGCATCCTCGACGGCGAGGACGACTTCGTGAACATGATCGTGCACGTCATGCGCGTGCTCGGGATGCGCAGCGAGGTGATCCGGCACGAGGCGTGGACCGAGACCGCGCTGGACGACTTCGACCTGGTCATCGTCGGCCCCGGCCCCGGCGACCCGCGCGACGGCGAGTCGGCCAAGATCGCCACCTTCCGCGCCGCCACCGAGCGGCTGCTGGAGCGCGAGCAGAAGTTCTTCTCCGTCTGCTTGGGCCACCAGACGCTGTGCCACACCCTGGGCCTCGACCTGGCGTTCAAGGACATCGTGTTCCAGGGCACCCAGGCGAGCGTCGACCTCGGTGGTCGCACCGAGCGGGTGGGCTTCTACAACACCTTCGTCGGACGCGTTGGCGAGAACGGCCTTCCGGAGGGCGTCACCGTGCACGCCGACCCGGAGACCGGTGACGTGCACGCGCTGGAGGGCCCGCACTTCCGGGGCATCCAGTTCCACGCCGAGTCGATCCTCACCGAGCGCGGCTTCGACCTGATCGCCGAGATCGTCACCGACCTGCTGGTCGACTGAGCACGACCACGTAACGAACGCGGG
>JAZQNT010000672.1:0-2041 GCA_045627505.1 Nocardioides sp. | reverse complement strand
ACCTCCGACGAGGCGTGGCTGGTCCAGACCCCGCACCTGCCGTTCAAGGCCAACGGTTCGGGCGACGTCACCGCCGCGCTGTTCACCGCGCACCTGCACGAGACCGGCTCGCTGAAGACCGCACTGGAGGCCACCACCTCCAGCGTCTTCGACCTGCTCCGCGCCACCCACGAGTCGGGCGAGCGCGAGCTGCAGCTGATCGAGTCGCAGGAGTTCTTCGCCCACCCGGCCATGCAGTTCACCGCCACCCGGGTGCGCTGAGAAGAACCGCAGCAGGCGTCGACGGCGCCCCCTCCCGCCCGGGGAGGGGGCGCCGTCCGCGTCCGGTTGGAACGCGAGTTGCACGCCGAACGTGACGCCCCGGCCCCTCCCGCGCGTCTACCGGGTGAGGACGCACCCAGCGTCCGGCGAGGAGTGAGATGTCGAAGCGGGCAGAACGCGAACGCGAGTTCGACGAGTTCGCACGAGTGAGGGCCGCCGCCCTGCACCGCTCGGCGTGGTTGTTGTGCCGCGACGAGCATGAGGCGCAGGACTTGGTCCAGGAGGCGCTGACGAAGGTGTACCTGATGTGGATGCGGCCACTGGCGCGCATCGACAACCCGGTCGCCTACGCCCACGCCACCCTGACCCGGACCTTCCTCTCGGCACGCCGCAAGAAGTCCAGCGGCGAAGTCCCGGTCGAGGAGTTCCCTGAGCGGGCCCACGACGACGAGACGGAGCGCACCACCACCCGGCTCGTGGCCGACGCCGCACTGGCCAGGCTCAGTCCGCTGGACCGGGCCATCGTGGTGGCCCGGTACGTCGACGACGTCTCGGTGGCCGACACCGCGGCCCTGGTGGGCCTCTCCCCCGGAGCCGTCCGGACCCGCGCGATGCGGGCGCTGGAGAAGCTCCGCGGGTGGCTCGAGCCCCCCGCACCCCTCGCAGTCCCTGCCGCACCCGACACGGAGGAAGTCCATGCCTGACCCGTTCATGACTGACAGTGCGCAGCTTGTCGCCGAACGACTGCGCTCCGCCCACGTCCCACCCGTCGACGTCGAGGACGTCGTCACCAACGCCACCCGGTCCGGGCGCAGCGGCGTGGCCCGCCGTCGCGCGGTGGGCTCGATCGCCGCCCTCTCCGTCGTCGGACTCGTCGGTGGCCTCGCGGCCGCCACGTGGCCGGAACGCGGGGCGGAGGAGTTGCTGGTCGCCGACGCGCCGGCTGTTGACGCTCCCGCCGGGAAGCCGGTCGTCGAGGTGCCGCCTGCGGTCAGCATCTCCCTGGCCCCCGAGCCGGTCGGCACCCCCGCCGTCCCCCGTCCCGGCAAGGAGTACGCGGCCATCGCGGCCGCCGTCACCGACCGGGCGGTGGTGGACAGCCCGCGCAACGCCAAGGAGCCGAACGTCCCGCACGGGGAGTACTACCTGGACGGATTCAAGACGAAGACCGCCGCGACCTGGGGACCCCAGAGCGCCGGCTCCCCTGACACCCTGTTCGACGGCGAACTGGCGCAGTCGCCGACGGGCTCCACCCTGGTGCGCTGCGAGACGGAGCAGGCGCTCGAGACCGCGTACGCCTCCAGTCCCACCACCGTGGCCGACGTGGGCGGGTGCGAGGTGCGCGCGGACGGCTCCGCGGTGCACCTGGAGACGGTCACCGGGAACGGCACCGGCTGGAGCCTGGCGAAGGTCTACCTGCCGGACGGCTGGACCCTGCAGACCATCTCGATGGACGAGGGCCCGGACGGTCGCAGGCTGGACCAGCCGCTGCCCCGCCCCGAGGAGCTGCTCGCGCTGACCGACGCCGGCCAGTGGTGGCAGTGAGTTCCTGAACCTCGCGAGGCGGCGCTCTTCGAGGCCTCGGTACGCGACAGGGCCCCGACCGTGTGGTCGGGGCCCTTGCCGTGTCGGAGCCGCGTGTCGGAATCGAACCGACGACATCCTTATTACAAGTAAGGTGCTCTGCCAACTGAGCTAACGCGGCGTCGCCGCGACGGATCGCGGACGCGAGAGCATCTTAAGGGCTGCCCGGGAGCGTTCAGTCGTCGGGAAGCCTTCT
>JAZQNT010000671.1:0-2536 GCA_045627505.1 Nocardioides sp. | reverse complement strand
TGACCGGTGGGCCGTCCGCGCTGGCTTTGACCCGCCTGCCGGTCAAAGATAAGGTGGAACGCGGTGTCGCACGTCTGTCTGCTGCTGGTTCGCCGGCGTCGGCGATGTGCACTCACAACACCACACATCCGCCGGGATCCTTGCCCGCACTACTTCCTGTCCGCATCGGAGTCCATCACTACATGAGCATTTCCACCGCGAAGCCCGCCACGCCGCAGGTCGCGATCAACGACATCGGCTCGGCCGAGGACTTCCTCGCCGCCATCGACGCCACCATCAAGTACTTCAACGATGGTGACATCGTCTCGGGCACCATCGTCAAGGACGACCGCGACGAGGTGCTGCTTGACATCGGTTACAAGACCGAGGGCGTCATCCCCTCCCGCGAGCTGTCCTTCAAGCACGACGTGGACCCCGGAGAGGTCGTCCAGGTGGGCGACGAGGTCGAGGCCCTGGTCCTCCAGAAGGAGGACAAGGAAGGCCGTCTGATCCTGTCCAAGAAGCGTGCGCAGTACGAGCGCGCCTGGGGCACGATCGAGAAGATCAAGGAAGAGGACGGCGTCGTCACCGGCACCGTCATCGAGGTCGTCAAGGGCGGCCTGATCCTCGACATCGGCCTGCGTGGCTTCCTGCCCGCGTCGCTCGTCGAGATGCGTCGCGTCCGCGACCTCCAGCCGTACGTCGGCAAGGAGATCGAGGCCAAGATCATCGAGCTCGACAAGAACCGCAACAACGTGGACCTGTCGCGCCGCGCATGGCTCGAGCAGACCCAGTCCGAGGTCCGCAGCGAGTTCCTGCACCAGCTCCAGAAGGGCCAGGTCCGCAAGGGCGTCGTGTCCTCCATCGTCAACTTCGGCGCCTTCGTCGATCTCGGCGGTGTCGACGGCCTCGTGCACGTCTCCGAGCTGTCCTGGAAGCACATCGATCACCCGTCCGAGGTTGTCGAGGTCGGCACCGAGGTCACCGTCGAGGTTCTCGACGTCGACCTGGACCGCGAGCGCGTGTCCCTGTCGCTCAAGGCCACGCAGGAAGACCCGTGGCAGCACTTCGCCCGCACCCACCAGATCGGTCAGATCGTGCCCGGAAAGGTCACCAAGCTGGTGCCCTTCGGTTCGTTCGTCCGCGTCGAGGAGGGCATCGAGGGCCTCGTGCACATCTCCGAGCTGGCCGAGCGCCACGTGGAGATCCCGGAGCAGGTCGTCCAGGTCAACGACGACGTCATGGTCAAGATCATCGACATCGACCTCGAGCGTCGCCGCATCTCGCTGTCCCTCAAGCAGGCCAACGAGACCGCTGCCGCCACGGACGTCGACGAGTTCGACCCGACCCTGTACGGCATGACCGCCACGTACGACGAGCAGGGCAACTACGTCTACCCCGAGGGCTTCGACCCGGAGACCGGCGAGTGGCTCGAGGGCTTCGACGAGCAGCGTGCCACCTGGGAAGAGCAGTACGCCAAGGCTCACGCCCGCTGGGAGGCTCACGTCAAGCAGCAGGCCGAGGCCAAGGTTGCCGAGGCCGAGGCTGGCGAGGCCACCTCGTACTCCTCCGGTGGCGAGGTTGCCGAGGCCGAGGAGGTCGGCGGCTCGCTGGCTTCCGACGAGGCGCTGCAGGCGCTTCGCGAGAAGCTCACCGGTGGCAACTGACACCTGAGCTCTCACTGAGCAAAGGCGCGAGCCCCGTCCGGAGTGTTCCGGACGGGGCTCGTCCCATTTCCGCCGCATCCTCCTCCGGGGAGCGGCCCCCAGGGTGCCGTGGTGCTGCGTGTAGCGTCGCGTCGGCGGTCGCGAAGGGCGGCACCGGACAGCGAGGCGGAGGAGCCAGCGTGGCGTACAGGGTCGGACTCACGGGCGGGATCGCCTCGGGCAAGAGCACGGTCTCGGCCCGGCTGCGTGAGTTGGGGGCCGTGGTCGTGGACGCCGACCTGCTGGCGCGCGAGGTGGTCGCCCCTGGCACCCCCGGACTCGCTGCCGTGGTGGCTGAGTTCGGAGCCGGGGTGTTGTCGGCGGACGGGTCCCTGGACCGTCCGGCGCTGGGGGCGGTGGTCTTCGCGGACCCGCTGCGCCGGGCCGCGCTGGAGGCGATCATCCACCCGTTGGTGCGTGCCGCTGGCGCCGAGCTGGAGGCCGGCGCGGGCACGGACGACGTGGTCGTGCACGACATCCCCCTCCTCGTCGAGGCCGGTCGCGCCGGTGACTTCGATGCCGTCGTGGTGGTGGACGTGCCGGTCGAGGTGCAGGTGGAGCGGATGGTGCGTGACCGCGGCATGACCGAGGGCGATGCACGCGCGCGGATCGCGGCCCAGGCGACGCGCGAGGAGCGGCGGGCGGTTGCGGATCACGTCATCGAGAACACCGGGACCCTCGAGGACCTGCTGTCGCGCGTCGACGAGGTCTACTCAGAGCTGCGTCAAGCCGCGGACGCCGCCCGGTGGCGTGGTTGAGTTACTGAGCCGCGATCGAGGCGCCCCATCAACGGCGACGGCCCCGTACCTCATGAGGTACGGGGCCGTCGCCGTTGATGGGGCGCCTCGATC
>JAZQNT010000670.1:0-5668 GCA_045627505.1 Nocardioides sp. | reverse complement strand
CTCTACGACGCCCGCTCGGGCCTGCGGCACGATGCGCACGGTCTTGGCGAGCGTCAAGGCCACGAGCAGCGCGAGCACGCCCAGGATGATGAAGATCATGTGTCCCTCCTCTCGGCTTGTGGGAACGGGTGCTGGACTCAGTGCTGGGCTCAGCGCTGCGCTCAGCCGAGGGCTCAGGGGCCCTCGAGGGTGGGAGGTGCAGCCGCCGGCTGCACCACAGCAGTTGCTCCGCGAATCTCCCACACTTCGACCGTGCTGCCCTGCTGAATCACCTCGGTGTCGTCATACGGGACGCACGTCCAGTGGTCACCGCTGAGGTCCACCAGGCCAGGAGTCCGGGCGCTGACCTCGCGCAGGACCAGTCCCTGCTGACCGATCAGCCGCTGGTGACCGTGGGTCAGCTCAGGACCCTGACGGAGCCGCCGCACCATGGAGGGACGGGCGAAGGCCAACGCCCCACCTGCAGCGGCCACGGCCAGGAGGACCTGGGCGGCGAAGGGAAGGCCGAGCAGTGCCGCCACGCCACCCACCACAGCGCCCAGGGCGAGCATCAGCAGCACCAGCTCGAGGCTCAGCAGCTCGACCACGACGAGCACGCCGGCCAGCGCCAGCCAGGTCGCCCACAGATGTTCACGCATCCAGTCCATGGGATGACCCTAGGCCCCCGAACTCAGCTGACCGGCAGGGCACGCATGGCAGGACGCCGGCGGGCGGAGTAACGACCGTCCGCCTCGGTCAGCACCAGCGGCATGCCGAACGTCTCGGAGAGGTGCTCCTGGGTGACCACCTTGTGCAGCGGCCCCTGGGCCACGACCCGGCCCTGACGCAGCATCAGTGCGTGCGTGAAGCCCGGCGGGATCTCCTCGACGTGGTGGGAGACCATCACCGTGGCCGGGGAGTCAGCGTCCAACGCGATCGACGAGAGGGTGGAGACCAGGTCCTCGCGGCCGCCCAGGTCGAGACCTGCCGCGGGCTCGTCCAGGAGGAGGAGCTCGGGGTCAGCCATCAGGGCGCGGGCGATCTGGACCCGCTTGCGTTCACCTTCCGACAGCGTGCCGAAGGTGCGGTCGGTCAGGTGCGCCGCGCCCACCTCCTGCAGCAGCGCCGCAGCACGGTCGTGGTCGAGGCCTTCGTACTCCTCGCGCCACCGGCCGATCATCCCGTAGGAGGCCGAGACGACGACGTCGGAGACACGCTCGGCCTTCGGGATCAGTTCGGCCAGGGCGGCGCTGGTGAGTCCGATGCGCGGGCGCAGCTCGAACACGTCCACTGCGCCGAGCACCTCGTCGAGGATCCCAGCGACGCCGTCGGTGGGGTGCAGCTGAGCTGCAGCGATCTTCAGAAGCGTCGTCTTGCCGGCGCCGTTGGGGCCGAGCACCACCCACCGCTCGTCCTCCTCGACCGTCCAGGTCACGTCCTCGAGGAGGGTGTTTCCTCCCTTGCGAACGGTGACGCCGGCGAACTGGAGAACGGTGGTCATGCGGGCAAGCCTAACGATGGTCTTCCGGACCGCGAGTACGCTCCCCCGAGTGTTCGACTCCTTTCCCCTCTCCGCATCGACTGCGTGGTGGTGCACCGCGTGGCTGCGAGGGCACGCGGGTCTGACCGACGTGACCGACCACGCCACACGCGTCACACCCGTTCACAGCACCGTGGCCGCCTCCCCCGGACCCTGGGCACCGGAGTCCACCGGGCTCGGGCAGTTCCTCCTCGAGGTCAAGGACGCGGGTGCCGTGGCGGCTGCGTGTGCGCTTCCCGTCCCGGGAGACCTGCACGGGCTGGCCGGTCCGGCCGAGTTGAACCGTTCCGCCACCGAGCACGGAGAAGCGCTGCTCCTGCTGGGTGCGCGCCCCGGCCAGGTGGTGGCGGCCGCAGTACCGGTCACGGTCGGAGCCGGGACGACCTGGCTGGTGCACCGAGCCGCTCCACGCCCCCCGTCAGACCTGGGACAGGCGGACCGCGAGCTCCGGCTCGGGCTGACCGAGTCCGCCACACGGCTTGCGCAGCTGGACGTGGCCTCCTGGTCGCCCGACACCGTCGACGGGCTGCTCAACCTCGACCGTGGTCCGGTGGTTCCCGCCCCCGTCGGCACGCCCGAGCGTGCGGTCGCCCTGGCCCGGCGCAGCGTGCTCCTGCTCGACATCGTCGAACTGGCTGAGGCGGACGGGACCGGCGGCGCGGTGTCGGCAACGGAGGCCTTCGCCCGTCAGGAGGCCCTGGAGGTGCTCGCCCGGGCAGCACGCCATGCACTGGTGGCTGCCTGCTCCGCCGACGCCTGGCCACTGTGAGTTCCGCGAGTCTCCGAGGTGCCTGCTCCCCACCTCACGCGAACTGGTCACGAGCACGCGGGTAACGTTCGCAGTGCCATGGATGACGAAGCGCCGAAGACCCTGCTGATCACCCTCACCGGCAAGGACCAGCCCGGCGTCACCGCCGCGGTCCTCGGGGCTCTCTCCCATGCCGGCGTCGAGGTGTTGGACCTCGAACAGATCGTGCTGCGCGGTCGACTCGTGCTCGGCGTGCTCGTCAGCGCCCCGCGCGACTGGAAGAGGCTGCGTGACCGGCTGGTCGCGGAGGCCGAGGCCCTGGGCATGGCGATCGAGGTCGAGCGCGGTGCCGGTGACAACCGGGCCCGGCGTCAGGGACGCAGCCACGTGACCGTGATCGGGGCCCCGCTGAAGGCCTCCGACATGGCCGCGATCAGCGGTCGCATCGCTGACTGCGGCGCGAACATCGACCGCATGGTGCGTATGGCGCGCTACCCCGTCACGGCCATCGAGCTGCACGTCTCCGGCGCGGAACCCGAGCGACTGCGTCGTCTGCTGGCCGCCGAGGCGGCCCAACGCGGCATCGACATCGCGGTACAACCGGCCAGTTTGCTGCGGCACGGCAGCCGACTCATCGTGATGGACGTCGACTCCACCCTGATCCAGGGCGAGGTCATCGAAATGCTCGCCGCACACGCCGGCGTCGAGGAAGAAGTGGCCCAGGTCACCGAGGCCGCGATGCGTGGCGAGCTCGACTTCGAGCAGTCGTTGCGGCACCGCGTCGCCCTGCTCAAGGGGCTGCCCTCCTCCGTGCTGGACGAGGTCTACCAGCGGATCCAGTTCAACCCGGGCGTCCGGACGATGGTCCGCACGCTCAAGCGCCTCGGCTACCGCTTCGCGATCGTCTCGGGTGGTTTCAGCCAGATCACCGAACGGCTGGCAGCTGACCTCAGCATCGACTTCCAGCGCGCCAACGAGCTGGAGATCGTGGACTGTCACCTGACCGGTGGGATCGTGGGCGAGGTCGTGGACCGCGCCGGCAAGGCCACCGCGCTGCGCGAGTTCGCCGCCCAACTCGGTCTCGACGTGGCCGCGACCATCGCCATCGGCGACGGGGCCAACGACCTCGACATGCTCGACGCGGCGGGGCTCGGCGTTGCCTACAACGCCCGGCCGGTGGTCCAGTCGGCCGCCGACACCGCGGTCAACGTCCCCTACCTCGACACGATCATGTACCTGCTCGGCATCAGCCGCGAGGAGATCGAGCAGGCGGACGCGGCAGCGGGGATCGTCACCCCGGCTCCCCCGGTCCAGCGCTGATCCGCATCGTCGGTCGCAGGATCGCCCGTTCCAGGAACGAGCGTCCAGTCATGCCCTGGCAGGCTCAGGCGCGACCGACGTGGAAGTGGAGGACGCGTGCGTCCCCGAACGACAGCCGTGACCAGGCTCCCTCGTACTCCAGCACCGTGAGCGCCGCGGTCGGGTAGCCCGCGGTCATCGCGGTCAGGGCCTCCTGGGGCCCCAAACCGTCCTGGAGCAGGTTGGCCAGGAACGAGACCGTGGGGTTGTGACCCAGCAGCATCAGGGTGCGTGATTCCTCGTCGGCCGAGCGCAACTCGTCCAGCGCGCTCTCCGGGCCCGCCGAGTACAGGTCGAGCCGGACGTCGGGTTGCAGGCTGCTGCCCGCCGCCGCGGCCAGCGCCTGCCAGGTCTGACGGGTACGGCGAGCCGCGGACACCAGAGCCTGGTCCGGCAGGAGCCCGTTCCCAGCCAGCCACGCGCCAGCGGCCGCCGCGTCCCTGGCTCCCTTGGCTGTCAGCGCACGTTCTGCGTCACTCTCAGCCCACGGCTCCGCCTCGGCGTGCCGCATGACGATCAGGCGGCGGAGGCCGAGCGGGACTTCTTCGCGCGTGCTCACGGCAACACTCTGCCATCCCGGCAAAGCCTCCCACGAGGGTCAGGCGGTGGGGCGTCGAACAGCGGCCCCCGCCTCACGCGCCCAGGGCGCAACGGAGGGCACCCACAAGACGCGGGTGCCCTCCCAAAAGATGTCGTCCGAAAAGATGTCGTCCGGGAGGTACCAGACGAGAAGGTGCCGACCGAACCGGGGTCGTCACAGACCCATGGCGTGGAATCCCCCGTCGACGTGCACGATCTCGCCGGTGGTGGCCGGGAAGAAGTCGGAGAGCAGGGCCACGACCGCCTTCGCGGTCGGCTCGTGGTCCTGCTCGTTCCAACCCAGCGGGGCACGGTCCTTCCAGGACGACTCCAGGCTCTCGAAGCCCGGGATGGCCTTCGCGGCCAGCGTCTTCAGCGGGCCGGCGGAGACCAGGTTGCAGCGGATGCCCTCGGGGCCCAGGTCGCGCGCCAGGTAGCGGCTGGTGGACTCGAGCCCGGCCTTGGCCACACCCATCCAGTCGTAGGCCGGCCAGGCGACAGTGGCGTCGAAGGTCAGCCCGACGATCGAGGAGCCCGAGGTGAGCAGCGGTCGGGTGGCCACAGCGAGCGACTTCAGCGAGTAGGCGGACACCTGGACGGCCTGGGCCACGTCGTCCCAGGGGCCCTCCATGAACTTGCCACCCAGGAGCGTCTCCGGGTTGCCGTAGGCGATGGAGTGGACCACCCCGTCGAGCCCGTCGACGTGCTCGCGCACCTGGTCGGCCAGACCGGCGAGGTGCTCGGGGTCGGTGACGTCGAGCTCGAGCACCGGCGGCTCCACGGGGAGCCGCTTGGCGATCCGCTTGGTGATGTTGAGCGCGCGACCGAAGTTCGAGATCAGGACGGTGGCGCCCTGCTCCTGGGCCACGCGGGCCGTGGCGAAACCGATGGAGCTGTCCATCGTGACGCCGGCGACGAGGATCCGCTTGCCTTCGAGAATTCCCATGACTGCCTTTCGAGGGAGGGACCGGCCACGGGGCCGGGAGTGGAGTGTGGGGGCGCTCTCGCGCCGCGGGCGATCCGGGATCAGTGACCCATGCCGAGGCCGCCGTCGACGGGGATGACGGCCCCCGTGACGTAGCCGGCCCCGGGAGACGCCAGCCAGGTGATCGCCGAGGCGCTGGAAACTTGACGATGGCCACTGTCTTGGCACCTTGCACCTTCATCAGATTCAGGTAGTCACGCATGAGATCGCCAGCAAGCGGCTGTGTTCCGTAAAGGTATTGAAAACGTCGTGCCGCCGGTCGTGTGCACGGCTCCAGAAGATTGGCATTGCAAATGAATGCCTCTGCCAGCGTGGTGATCGGGGACACGACTGGAATTTGCGCCGCTTCGAACAACGGCATGATGGTGACCGTAAGCATACTTTCGGGACCGACCACCATGGCGACGTCGGATCTAAGGAACTCTCGCGCACAGGACATCGAGTGTGCGGCGTCACTGGCAACATCGCACATGAGAAG
>JAZQNT010000669.1:0-4705 GCA_045627505.1 Nocardioides sp. | reverse complement strand
GCTTCGACCTGGACCAGGGCGAGCAGGGCGGTGGCCTTCTCCTCGGTGGGCATGAAGGTGGGGTTGAGGTCGGCGGCGCTCTTCACCTGCTCCTGCAGGGCGAGGACCGTGTCAGTGATCAGGTGCATCGCCGCCTCCTCTCACCCAGGGTCCTCTCACCCAGGGACCCGTTTCTATACCGATTCTTGCGAACATCTGTTCGAAGAACATCCCTCGAGTGGCGTAGACGTGCGGTACAAGCGTCAGTGGTTCGGCTTGACCATGGCGCACCTCGCGGAAGCCCGCATCCCCGGCAGTGTCGCCTCGCGCGCCATCGTGGACGCCAGCTCCGGCCCGAGCTCTGCCTCGGTGAGTACGCGGTACCCCAGACGGCGGTAGTAGGGCGCGTTCCACGCGACGTCGCGGAAGGTCGTCAGCGTGGTCGCCGGGCGGCCGGCTGCTCGACCCCACGCCTCTGCGTGCTCCACCAGGGCTCGCCCCAGGCCGCGGCGCGCGTGGTCGGGATCGACCGACACCTGGGCGATGTGGGCTTGGGCGTCCAGCACCTCGGTGACCACGTAGCCGCAGAGGGCTGCACCGCTGCTGACGCCGTCCCCGGAGCCCTCCACGATCACCCACGCCCGGGCGTCGGTGACGGCGTCGAGCAGCTCGGCGGGATCGGGCTCGTGCTCGGCGACCTGGACGAGGCCTACGGTGCGGAACAGCTGGCCCGCCCGTACCTCCAGCGCGACCAGGCGCGGCACGTCGTCCGGGGTCGCGGGACGGATCCGGGGCTGGTTCGCAGGCTCGGTCGAGGGCACGCCGCATCGTGGCACGCCACTGGGTGAGCACCCAGTCACGTGAGACGGCGCTAGGTGAGGACGGCGATCTCGTCGACCAGACGCACCAGTGCGACGACGAAGACGACGACGAGCACCGCTCGGCCGGCCCAGGCAAGGGCGGGCCCGGCGGCGAGCAGCCGGGGCCACCGGCGGCGCGTCAGCTCCATCACCAGCCATCCCGCCACCGGTACGGACAGGGTCGCGACCAACGGCCCGATGGTCAGCAGTGGCAGCAGGGCGACGCGCGCCGGTCCCCGGGCGAAGAAGCTGTCCGGTGCCCTCCACCTCTCGGCGAGCAGCGTGAGCAGTCCCGCGTAGAGACCGGGGATCAGGACGAACACCGCGATGCCGAGCCACGCGGGATCCAGGTAGGTGAAGTCGACCCCGTCGGTGTGCACCAACTGCTCACCCACCACGACCGCAGTCCCGAGGCTGATCGAGAGCACCTGGAACCAGCGCGGTCCGATCACCAGGGCGCGCAGGACGACGTAGACGACCGCACCGAGGGCACCGAAGAAGGTGGCGACCAGCAGCAGGTTGAACGTGCCGAACAGGGTGACCTGCCCGACGGTGAAGCCGTCGTCGCTCAGCAGACCCGTCAGCCGCGGGTTGAGGTGCGCCAGCAACGCCATGGCCAACCGCCCCCCGACGCCGCCGACCAGCAGCCCGAGCAGCGCTCCGGCTGCCAGGGTGGCGGCAAGGTGGCGCAGGGCGTCGGTGGCCGCGCTCGTCCAGGAGGGGCTGGTCGCCTCCGGATGGCGTTGGGTCGCGGTGGTGGTCATCGGTCCCTCCGTCCGGGCTGGGCCTCCGGCCAGCAGCGTGACCCGGACTGCCCCGCGGCGCCATGGCCCGCTCGTGCCATGCCGGAGCGGGGACGGGCCGGAGCGGGGACGGGCCGGACCTGCCGCCACGCGCCGCCCCGCCGTCGGGAAGAATCGTGGCGTGCCCAAGCCGATCACCATCCTCGTCGAAGGGGAGTCCGACCGCGTCGCCGTCGTGACCCTCGCCCCGCGCTTCGGAGTCGACCTCGACGCCGAGAACATCACCGTCACCGTCATCGGTGGCGCCGGCAACTTCGGCCGCGCCATCCCGGAGGCCACAGCCCAGGGCCACCGCGTGGGGGGCCTGTACGACGAGAAGGAGGAGCGGTTCGTCGCCGGCGCGCTGAACCGTCAGGAGGGTGAGGACCTGACCCGTCAGGGCTTCTTCGCATGCCGTCCCGACCTGGAGATGGAACTCGTCCGCGCCGTCGGTGCCGCCGAGATGACCCCGCTGCTCGAGGCAGGCGGCGACCTGAAGACGTTCCGCAACTTCCAGGACCAGCCGAAGTACCGCGACGCCGAGGCGCTGGACCAGGTACGTCACTTCATCGCTGCCTCGGGGGCTCGCAAGGCCAAGTACGCCGCGATCATGGCCGAGGCCGTTCCGTTCGAGTCGGTGCCCGAGCCGCTCGAGGGCATCGTCAACTGGATCTGGGGAGCCTGAGCGCGTCCTGCGACGAGACGCATGTCACGTCCCGCGCCGGTGCGGTCTCCGCATCGCTAGGTTGGTGCTTCCGCTGACCTGATGGGAGGGCCCATGCACCCGACTCCTCACACGATGAGCCTGCACGGGAACGCGCTCTCCTACCTCGACAGCGGTGAGGGCCCGGTGGTCGTCTTCATCCACGGGATCCTCGGGTCGCAACGCAACTGGACTCAGCTGGTCGACCTGATCGACGACACCCAACGCGTGGTGGTCCCGGACCTGTTCGGCCACGGGCAGTCGGACAAACCGATGGGCGACTACTCGCTGAGCTCGCACGCGGCCACCCTCCGCGACATGTTGGACCGGCTCGGGATCGACACCGTGACCCTGGTCGGTCACTCGCTCGGTGGCGGCATCGCCATGCAGTTCTTCTACCTCTTCCCCGAACGGGTCGAGCGCCTGGTCCTGGTTGCCAGCGGGGGGCTGGGCCGTGAGGTCAGCCCACTGCTGCGTTCCGCGACCCTGCCCGGTGCGGAGCAGGTGCTCGGAGTGGTGGCGTCGGACTGGATGACCTCGAAGCTCGAGAGCCTCGGGGGCCTGGCCGCCAAGGTCGGGTGGAAACCAGGAGCCGACGTCCGTGCCACTTGGCGCGGCTTCAGGTCTCTCGGCGACCGGGACAGCCGCAAGGCATTCCTCGCCACCACCCGCGCGGTCATCGACCTGGGTGGGCAGACGGTCAGCGCGCACGGGCACCTCATGGACGTCGAGCCGCCTCCGACCCTGGTGGTCTGGGGTTCGAAGGACCGGATGATCCCCGCGTGGCACGCCCTCAAGGCCCGTGAGTCGGTGCCCGAGATCAGCGTCGAGCTCTTCGAGGGAGCCGGACACTTCCCGCACCTCGACGACCCCGAGCGGTTCACCCGCCTGCTGCGCGAGTTCGTCGCGACCACCGGTGGGCCGCAGACCTCCTGACGGCTCTGGCCCGACTCCTTCGGCTCGACTCCTCTGGCCCGACTCCTTCGGCTCGACTCTTCGGGCGGGTGCGACCACTCCGGCAACTCCGCACGACTGGCTGCGGTCACCTGCTGTGGGTGAGGGGGAAGATCCAGGACGAGCAGAAGGACCGGCCCAGATGAACCCTCAGGCGCGCACGACAACTCCCGTCTGGTTGTGGGCAGTCCCCGTCTTCTCGTGCGGACTCCTCGCAGCGGCCTCCCCGGTCGCCATCGCCGTGAAGACGCGCTCCGCGGCCGCGTGGCGCTGGACCGTGGCGGTCGCGGTGCTCTCCTTCGCCGGCTTCGCCCTGCTGGGCTCGCCGCCCGAGGACACCACCACCCAGCGCGCCCGCAGAGGTGTTCGTCCACGCCTTCGGGTGGCCGCCGGAGGTCGCCGACGGCATCGTCCGGGCTCGCGACACGGTGGGACGCTTCCAGGCGGCGGAGGACCTGGTCCTGCTGGCCGGTGTGGGGCAGGTCTCCTTCGACGCGGTGCAGGACCGGCTGCTCCTGCTCTGAGGCACTCAGGCGCCCGGGGAAGTCACGCGCCCGAGTCAGTTACGCGTCGCTGCTCTCGTCGCGCAGCCGCGGCTCGACCCGGTTCTCGGGTCGGAAGCCCGCCTTGTCGGCGTAGAACGCGCGGATGCGGTCCATGTCGGCCGCGACGTCGCCGGTCAGCTCGATCGTCGGGCCCAGCCCGGAGGTCTTGGTGGTGCGGTCGACGTAGCCCAGTGTCACGGGCATCTGCGTCTCGCGGGCGATCCGGTAGAAGCCGGACTTCCAGTGGGTGTGGCCCGAGCGGGTGCCGTCCGGGGTCACGACCAGGCCGAAGACCGCGCCGGAACGTGCCTGCTCGACCACGTCCGCGACGACGTCCTGCGGGGCCGCCCGGTTGACCGGGATGCCGCCGAGGCTGCGCATCAGCGGAGCGCGCCAGCCGCTGAACAGGCTGCTCTTGCCCAGCCAGCGGATGTCCATGTCGAGACGCCAGGCGATGGCCAGCATCAGGGCGAAGTCCCAGTTGGACGTGTGCGGCGCGCCGAGCAGGATCGTCGGGCGCTGCGGTGGGGGTTCGGTGCGAAGCGTCCAGCCGCTGAGGGACCAGAAGGCGCGGGCGGCGAGGCGTCGGAGCATGGGGACACGCTAGGGCACGCCGCACCGGGCAGGACCCGCGCCCACCGTGCGGCTGGGACCGACTCGGCTGGATCCAGTGCGGCGTCAGCCCGCCGCCGCCTGCGCCATCGTGAAGGCCAGCAGGTAGGTGCGACTCAGGCCGTCGTCGATCTCGCCCTCCGGCCACCTCCGGGCCGCCCCCACCGCTGCCTGCGCCGCGTCCGGCCCCGCGAGCGCGGAGTAGAGCAGGACGTAGTCGGCCAACGGCCCCTGCAGCGTGCGGACGTCACCCAAAGTCGGAGGCCAAGC
>JAZQNT010000668.1:0-12888 GCA_045627505.1 Nocardioides sp. | reverse complement strand
CCCTCTCTATTGTCTTCCTAAGCCCGCTTGGCCTCCGACTTATCCACGGCGCGATCGAGTTCGGCAACCGCATGCTCACCTGGGTGCTCGTGGTTCTCGCCGTGGCCTTCGTCGTCGCGGCGTGGCAGGCGGGCAACCGTGCGGTCACCCGGTTGGCGGTGCTCGTCGCGGTCGGCATCCCCCTGCAGGCGGTGATCGGCGGCATCACCGTGCTGACCGACCTCAACCCGTGGGTGGTCTCGCTCCACTTCATGACCTCGATGGTGATGGTCGGCGTGTGCGTGTACGCCGTCGACATCCTCGCGGGGCCGGCCCGGGGCGAGGCTCCGGCCGCGCTGCGGCGGACCACCGGGTTCCTCCTCCTGGTGCTCCTGGTCATCCTGTACCTCGGCACCATCGTCACCGGCTCCGGCCCGCACGCGGGCGACGAGAACGCCCCCCGCAACGGCCTGAGCCCGGAGACCACCGCCCGCGTCCACGCCTGGGCGGTCTACATCCTGTGCATCGGCACTGTCGTGGTGGCCTGGTTCGCCCGTCGCCGGGGCCTGGACGTTCTCTTCCGCGCGGCTTGCTTGCTCTTCGTGGTCGAAATCCTCCAAGGTGTTGTCGGCTACGTGCAGTACTTCACAGGCCTCCCGGAGGTGCTGGTGGTGCTCCACATGCTCGGCGCCGGTCTGCTCGCCGCAGGCGGCACCTGGCTCGTGCTTTCCGCACGACACTCCACCGGCGGCACGCACCGCGTCGTCACCGTCACGACTCCCTGAACCCCGGCTCCCCCAACTCCATGCGTCGTCCGTGCCGGGCGGCGCCCACGTCCCACCGGAAGTGATCCTTGATGCGCTCTCCCCGTACCGCCCGCCCGATCGGCGTGGTCGCAGGTACCGCCGTCCTCGCGCTACTGGCCACGGTCCCCGCCCAGGCGTCCCCGGGGACGGCGCCCAGCGCCAGCCCGACCACCGGCGCCCCGACCAGCAGCGCCACCCCGACTGCCAGCCCCACCCCGACTGCAGGCAGCACTCCCAGCGCAGGAACCAGCCCGTCCGCGTCCCCGGTGGCGGTGGTCCTCCCCGGGAAGCTCAAGCTGGGTGACAAGGGGAAGAACGTCAGGAAGCTGCAGAGCCGACTGAACCAGGCGGGCTTCCACGACGACCGCATCACCTCCACCTTCGACGCCGACACGCAGCTCGGCGTGGCCGGCTTCCAGCGCAAGTACAAGCTGAAGGGCACCAAGGGGGTGGCCGGCAACGCAGTGTGGAAGAAGCTGCTCGAGGTCACCCGTGAACCCACCACGAACGAGCTCAACAACGTCTACAAGCCGGGCAAGACCCTGATGAAGAAGGGCACCAAGGGCAAGAAGGTCCGCGACCTCGAGGCACGCCTGGCCCAGGTGAAGCTCTTCAAGGGCAAGGTGGGCGCGGTCTACGACGCCAAGACCGTCACGTCGGTCCGCAAGTGGCAGAAGAAGATGAAACTGCCCGTGACGGGCAAGGTGGACGCCCGCACGCTGCAGCGTCTGGAGAAGAGCACCCGGGTGCCCACGAAGACCGAGATGTACAACCTCTCGGTGAAGGGCTCCAAGCTCGACGAGCGCTGCAAGACCGGACGTGTGCTCTGCATCGACAAGACCGACCGTTCCCTGCGCTGGGTCGTCAACGGCGTGGTGAAGAAGCGCCTCGACGCCCGCTTCGGCGGCAGCCGCACCGCCACGCGTGAGGGCCAGTTCAAGGTCTACTGGAAGTCCCGCAACCACGTCTCGAGCCTCTACAACAGCCCGATGCCCTTCGCCATGTTCTTCTCCGGTGGCCAGGCCGTGCACTACTCCGTGGACTTCGCCACCCGCGGCTACAACGGCGCTTCGCACGGGTGCGTGAACATTCGTGACCGTGCCGCAATCGAGAGGCTCTTCGACACGGTGCGCGTCGGCGATAAGGTCGTGGTCTACCGCTCCTGACCCACAGCCCGGCGTTGCCCACCACGTTTTACGGAGCAGGCCACATGACCCAGACACCGTCAGAGGCCCACCGGCCGTTCTTCTCGATCGTGTCCGCCTGCTACCAGGTGGGTCAGTTCCTGGACGACTTCATCGCAAGCATCGATGCGCAGGAGTTCCCTGCTGACCGCTTCGAGGTGGTCATGGTGGACGACGGCTCCACCGACGAGACCCAGCAGCTCCTCCAGGAGTGGTCACGTCGGCGGCCGAGGCTGGTGCGAGTCATCACCCAGGAGAACGCCGGCCAGGGGGCAGCGCGCAACGCCGGCATGGCGGCCGCCTCTGGCGTGTGGATCACCTTCCCGGATCCTGACGACATCCTCGAGCAGGACTACCTCAGCCGGGTGGCTGCAATGATCGAGCGTCACCCGACGGTGCACATGGTGGCCACCAACCGGTGCCTGCTGGACGACACCACCGGGGAGGTCAAGGACCGCCATCCCTTGCGTAGTCAGTTCCGCAAGGACGGCGTCTACAACCTCGCGACCAACGACTCCTTCTTCCACGGCGGAGCCGTCGCGGCGTTCATGCGCCTCGACCACCTGCGCGAGTCCCGACTCGTGTTCGACGACCGGATCCGCCCCAACTTCGAGGACGGTCACTTCTGCGCCTCGTACCTGCTGCTCTCCGCGGCCCCTACCGTCGCCTTCGTGACGGCTCGGTACCTGTACCGGAAGCGGGCGGACGGAACGTCCACCCTGCAGAACGCCTTGGGTGACCCCGGCCGCTACACCACGGTGCTCCGGCTGGGATACCTCGACATCCTGCAGCGCGCCGCGGACCAGTACGGCCGCCCACCCCTGTGGCTCCAGAACTTCATCATCTATGAGTTGAGCTACTACCTGGGCCGTGAGGACTCCGTGGTGGGCGCCCTGGCCCCCGCGGGCGTGCGGGAGGAGTTCCATCAGCTGCTCGGCGAAGTCACCGCCCTGCTGGACCCGCTTGCCGTGCGCTCCTACCGGCGCACCCACGTCTCCGCCACCACCCGCAACCTCCTGCAGCACGGATGGCGGGGCGAACGGTGGGTCCAGCCCTACGCGGTGGTGCGCGCGAGCGACCCCGTCCAGTCGTTGGTCGAGGTGACCTACCAGTGGGTCGGTGAGGCACCGCGGGAACGCGTCCTGCTGGGTGGACGTGAGGTGGAGCCTGCCGCCGCCAAGATCCGTGACGTGATCATCCAGGGGCGTAGCGTCCTGCAGGAACGGATCCTGTGGCTCCCGGCCAAGCGGTTGCGACTGGAGCTGGACGGCACGTTCGTGGAGATCCTTCCCGCAGAGCCTGCTCCGGCCTCCTTGGCGATCCGCCCGCAGGACCTTCCGCTCCCCCATGGGCCACTCGACGGCACCCGCGCCCGGCACAAGCGTCGCACCCTGCGTGAGCACGCGCTGCTCCGGCTCGCCGGGAGTGCGGTGGTGCGTCAGCGGTTCCGGGACGCCTGGGTGCTCATGGACCGCATCCACAACGCCGACGACAGCGCCGAGCACCTGTTCCGCCACCTGCGCGCACACGCCCCCAGGACGAACGCCTGGTTCGTGGTGGAGGAGGACACCCCCGACTGGGAGCGGCTGCGGGCCGAGTTCGGCAGACGCGTCGTCCCGCACGGCAGCGACACGTGGAAGCTCCTCATGCTGAACGCGACGCACCTCATCTCGAGCCACGCGGACGCACCCATCGTCAATCCTCCGTCGCTGAGGCCCTTCGGCCCCCGACGCGCGCGCTTCGTCTTCCTCCAGCACGGGGTGATCAAGGACGACCTCTCCGGTTGGCTCAACCCCAAGCCGATCGACCTGTTCGTCACCAGCACCCAGGGCGAGTACGACTCGGTGGTCGGCGACCACACGCCGTACCGCTACACCACCAAGGAAACGGTGCTCACCGGTCTGCCGCGCTTCGACATGCTGATGCGTTCTGCGGAACGCTACCCGGCGGAACGGCGCGACCTCATCCTGTTGTCCCCCACCTGGCGCAACGACCTCGTCGCTCCCCTGGAGGCCGACAGCCAGCGGCGCGAGGCCTACGACTGGATCACCGAGACGGAGTACTGGAAGAACTGGACCGGGCTGCTCCTCGACGAGCAGCTCCGGAGCACCGCGCGCGCCCAGGGGCTCAAGGTGGCGTTGCTGCCCCACCCGAACATGGACAGCTCCCTGGGCTCCCTCGACCTGCCCGACGACGTGGCGCGCTTCAGCTTCGACGGCGAGGAGGACGTCAGGGACCTCTTCGCCCGTGCAGCGGTCCTCGTCACCGACTACTCCTCCACCGCGTTCAACGCCGCGTACATCGGTCGCCCGGTGGTGTACTTCCAGTTCGACCACACCCCGGGAGACGAGAGCCGGCACGTGGGGCTGCCGGGGTACTTCGACTACGAGCGGGACGGCTTCGGACCTGTTGCGTACACGCTCCCGCAGGCCCTCGCCGAGATCCAGGCATCCGTCGAGCAGGGGCGCGAACCCCGGTCACCCTGGAGGGAGCGCATCGAGGCGGCCTTCCCCAGCCGGGACGACCAGAACTGTGCCCGCGTGACCGCCGCGATCAGGCGCATGGGGCGTCGCCGCAAACTGGTCTACAGGGCCTGAACCGCGCAGCGGCGCCGGGCCACACGGGATCGCGGGCCACACAGGATCACGGGCCACACAGGGTCGCGGACGCGGGAGCCTGCGGGTCGAGCAGCTGTCGCCCGTCTGGGAGTGCGTCGACAGGGCGCAGCGCACCCGATCAGTGCAGGCGATCAGTGCAGGAACGCGTCCACCGCAACTGTGACGAACAGCAGCGACAGGTAGAGGTTCGAGTTGTGGAACAGCCGCATCGGCGCAATGTCGGCGAGGTGGTTCGAGACCTTCGTGCGGGCGTACAGCTTGTGGGCCTCGACGAGGAAGTAGGCACCGAGAACGGCGGCGACCACCGGGTACAGCCATCCCGTTCCTCCCACCGGCCAGAGCAGCAGGGAGACCGCCACCATCACCCAGCTGTAGATGACGATCTGCTTGCCGACCGCGTGGGCCGGGGCCAGGACCGGAAGCATGGGGACGTCGACGTTCGCGTAGTCCTCGCGGTACTTCAGGGCGAGCGACCAGGTGTGGGGCGGAGTCCAGAAGAACACCACCAGGAAGAGGATGAACGGCTCCCAGGCGAGCTCGCCGGTGACCGCCGTCCAGCCGATCATCGCCGGGAAGCAGCCGGCGATCCCACCCCAGACGATGTTCTGCGCCGTGCGGCGCTTGAGAAGCATCGTGTAGACGAAGACGTAGAAGGCGTTGGCCCCCAGCGAGAGTGCCGCGGAGAGCCCGTTGACGCCGTACCAGAGAACCGCCGTGGAGAGTGCAGCCAGCACGGTCGCGAAGACCAACGCGGCAACCGGGCTCACCACGTGGCGGGGCAGGGCACGGCGCCGGGTGCGGCGCATCTGCTCGTCGATGTCACGGTCGTAGACGCAGTTGTACGCGGAGGCAGAACCAGCGCTCATGGCACCACCGAGCACGGTCCAGATCACCAATGAGAGCTCCGGAACGCCCTTCGCGGCGAAGAACATCACCGGGACGGTCGTGAGCAGCAGCAACTCCATGACCCGCGGCTTGGTGAGACCCACGTACGCCGAGACCACGTCCCTGAAGGTCGCTGGTCCCGGAATTTCGTCGCCGTGGGGGAAGGTGTTCTCAGCGGGGGAGGCTGAGCGAGCGACGTGCGACACGGGCGGAACCTTCGGAGATGGGGAGTGGTGCGGGGTCGAGTCTAGCCCGCCGCACCAGTAGGCTCAGAGTTGCCGCTGACGTCCCCCGCCAAGAAGAGGAAGCACGTGACCACTGCCAGCAACTCGACCACCGCACTCGAGTGGACCGACCTGGACAGGAAGGCGGTCGACACCGCCCGACTGCTCGCCATGGATGCAGTCCAGAAGGTCGGCAACGGCCACCCCGGCACCGCCGTGAGCCTTGCCCCCGTGGCTCACCTGCTCTTCCAGAAGGTGATGAAGCACGCCCCGTCCGACCCGCAGTGGGTCGCCCGCGACCGATTCGTGCTCTCCTGCGGACACACCAGCCTCACCCTGTACAACCAGCTCTACCTGGCTGGCTTCGGCCTCGAGCTCGACGACCTCAAGGCGTTGCGCACGTGGGGCTCGCGTACCCCCGGTCACCCGGAGTACCACCCCACCGCTGGCGTCGAGACCACCACGGGTCCGCTGGGTCAGGGCATCGCGAACGCCGTGGGCATGGCGATGGCCGCCCGACGTGAGCGCGGCCTCCTCGACCCCGAGGCCCCCGTCGGAGAGTCGATCTTCGACCACCACGTCTACTGCATCGCCTCCGACGGCGACATGCAGGAGGGCGTCTCCGCCGAGGCCTCCTCGATCGCGGGCCACCAGCAGCTCGGGAACCTGACCCTGATCTACGACGACAACAAGATCTCCATCGAGGACGACACCGACGTCGCGTTCACCGAGGACGTCGCCAAGCGCTACGAGGCGTACGGCTGGCACGTCGAGGTGGTCGACTGGGCGGGCGACCGCAACGGTGCCGACTACGTCGAGGACGTCGAGGCGCTCTACGCCGCGATCGAGGCCGGTCGGGCAGTCACCGACAAGCCGACCCTGATCGTCCTGCGCACCATCATCTCCTGGCCGGCCCCCAAGGCTCAGGGCACCGGCCCCTCCCACGGCTCCGCCCTCGGCGACGCCGAGGTGCGCGCGACCAAGGAGCTCCTGGGCTTCGACCCCGAGCAGAGCTTCCAGGTCGACGAGGACGTGCTGGCACACACCCGCGCCACCGTGACCCGGGGCGAGGAGCTCATGGCCGCCTGGCAGGAGAAGTTCCAGGCCTGGGCCGCCGCCAACCCGCAGCGCGCCGAGCTGCTCGACCGGATCCAGAAGCGCGGCCTGCCGCAGGGATGGGCCGACGGCCTGCCCGTCTTCCCGGCCGACCAGAAGGGCGTCGCCACCCGCAAGGCCTCCGGTGAGGTCATCAACGCCCTCGCCGAGGCGCTCCCCGAGCTCTGGGGCGGTTCGGCCGACCTGGCCGAGTCCAACAACACGACGATCAAGGGCGCGGACTCCTTCATCCCGGCCCAGTACTCCACCGGGCACTGGAAGGGCTCGCCCTACGGTCGCGTCCTGCACTTCGGAATCCGCGAGCACGCCATGGGTGCGATCATGAACGGCATCACGCTGCACGGGGGCACCCGCGTGTTCGGCGGAACGTTCCTGCAGTTCGCCGACTACATGCGTCCGGCGGTGCGCCTCGCCGCGTTGATGCGGATCCCGGTCACCTACGTCTGGACGCACGACTCCATCGGTCTGGGCGAGGACGGTCCGACGCACCAGCCGATCGAGCACCTCGCCGCCCTGCGCGCCATCCCCGGGCTCGACGTGGTCCGGCCGGCGGACGCCAACGAGACCGCGGCCGCTTGGAAGGCCGTCATCGAGCGCACCGACCGCCCGGCCGGTCTGGCGCTCACCCGTCAGAACGTCCCGACGTTCCCGCGCGGCACCGAGGGCTTCGCCGGCACCGAGGGCGTGGTCAAGGGCGGCTACGTCCTGCTGGAAGCCGATGGCGGTGACCCGGACGTGATCCTGGTTGCCACCGGCTCCGAGGTGCAGCTCGCGGTCGAGGCGCGCGCCGTCCTGGCCGAGGAGGGCATCCAGGCCCGCGTCGTGTCCATGCCCTGCCTGGAGTGGTTCAACGAGCAGACCGCCGAGTACCGCGAGTCGGTGCTCCCGTCCGCAGTCCGCGCACGGGTCAGCGTCGAGGCAGGAATCGCCCAGGGATGGCGCGAGGTCGTGGGCGACTCCGGACGTATCGTCTCCGTGGACACCTACGGTGCCAGCGCCGACCACGTCACCATGTTCGCCAAGTACGGCATCACCACCGAGGCGGTGGCGGACGCGGCTCGTGAGAGCATCGCCGCCACCACTGCCTGATCGACCGACGGAACACCTCCGAGGAGGAGACGTGACCGCACGACTGAAGGAACTGAGCGCCGCAGGCGTCTCAGTGTGGCTGGACGACCTGTCCCGAGAGCGTCTGGAGACCGGCAACCTCGCCGAACTCGTCCGGGACGACTCCGTGGTCGGCGTCACCACCAACCCGAGCATCTTCGCCGCGGCGCTGGCCAAGGGCGAGCGGTACGACGCCGCCGTCCGGGCCCTCGCAGCAGAGGGGGCGGACGTGGACCAGGCGGTCTTCGTCCTCACCACCGAGGACGTCCGCAACGCCTGCGACGTTCTCGCCCCCGTGCACGAGCGCTCCGGTGGCCGTGACGGTCGCGTCTCCATCGAGGTCTCCCCCACCGTCGCCCACGACGAGGAGGAGACCGTCCGCCAGGCCCTCGAGCTCTGGCGCACCGTCGGACGCCCCAACCTGATGATCAAGATCCCGGCGACCGACGCCGGGCTCGGCGCCATCACGCGGGTCCTGGCCGAGGGGATCAGCGTGAACGTCACCCTCATCTTCGGTCTCGACCGGTACCGCCAGGTGCTCGAGGCGCACCTCGCGGGTATGGAGCGGGCCAAGGAGGCCGGACACGACCTGAGCCGGATCCACTCGGTCGCCAGCTTCTTCGTCTCCCGCGTCGACGCCGAGGTGGACTCCCGCCTCAGCGCCGGCAACGGCCCTGCCGAGCTTCGGGGCAAGGCCGCCCTCGCCAACGCCCGTCTGGCCTACCGCCTCTTCCAGGAGGTCACCGCCAGCGACCGTTGGCAGGCGCTGCACGCCGCAGGCGCTCCTTTCCAGCGTCCGCTGTGGGCATCGACCGGGGTCAAGGACCCGGCCTACCCCGACACCCTGTACGTCTCCGAGCTCGTCGCTCGCGACACCGTGAACACCATGCCCGAGGGCACCCTCCGTGCCTTCGCCGACCACGGCGAGGTCACGGGCGACACCGTGACCGGTCGCTACGGAGAGTCCGAGGAGGTGTTCGCGGCGCTGGCTGATGCGGGCATCGACATGGACGACGTCATCGCGAAGCTCGAACGGGAGGGCGTCGACAAGTTCGTCGTCTCCTGGAACGAGCTGCTGGAGACCGTTCGCGGCCAACTGGACGGAGCCACAGCCTCGTGACGAATCCATTCTCCGGTCGCAAGGGGACCGATCTGGAGACCCGCACCCCGTCCGGGGTGGGACTCGACGAACTGATTGAACGCCTGGTGGCGCAGAACGTCGCCTCCAGGACCTTCCGGCGGGACGCCTCCCTGTGGGGCGACGAAGCCGTCGACGAGGCGTCTGTTCGGCTCGGGTGGGTCGACCTCGCCTCACGCACGGGCGACGTCGCCCAGGCTGCGCTGGAGCAACGGGACAAGTACCTCTCCGCCGGCTTCCGACGCATCGTCCTGTGCGGGATGGGAGGCTCGTCGCTGGCCCCCGAGGTGATCTGCGAGTCCGCCGGCGTCGACCTGGTGGTCCTGGACTCCTCGCACCCGGACATGGTGGCTGAGGTGGTGGCCCAGGACCTGTCGCACACCATCGCCATCGTGGCGTCCAAGTCGGGTGGGACGGTCGAGACCGACTCACACCGCAGGATCTTCGAGCAGGCGTTCAGCGATGCCGGCCTGGACCCGGCCGAGCACATGGTGGTCATCACGGACCCCGGCTCGCCGTTCGACGAGTCCGCGGCCGCGGCCGGCTTCGCCACCTTCCGCGCGGACCCCGAGGTCGGCGGCCGCTACTCCGCACTGAGCGCCTTCGGCATCGTGCCGTCCGCGCTGGCCGGTGCCGACGTGAAGGGCCTGCTGCAGCAGGCCCAGGCCATCACCCCCGTGCTGGCCGCCGACGACGTGGCGAACCCTGCCCTCAGGTTGGGGGCCCTCATGGGCCACGCCGTGCTCAACGGCGTGGACAAGCTCGTGCTCGCCCCCAGCGAGTCCGACGCCCCCACGCTGGGCGTCTGGATCGAGCAGCTCGTGGCCGAGTCCACGGGCAAGCACGGCACCGGCCTGCTGCCCGTCGTCGTCTCCGGGCCCGGCGCGCCCGGATTCGTCTCCTCCACCGGTGACGGACTCCTGGTGAGCTTCGGGGACGCCGATCCAGGCGTTCCTGCCACCTCCGGTTGGTCCGCGCACGTGCGCGCCGACCTGGGTTCACAGTTCCTGCTGTGGGAGGTCGCCACCGCCGTCGCCGGCCACGTGCTGGGGATCGACCCCTTCGACCAGCCGGACGTGGAGAGCGCCAAGCAGGCCGCCCGATCCATGCTCGACGGAGACGTCGAGCACGCAGAGCCGACGTTCGTCGACGACCAGACGGCGGTCTTCGCCTCACCGGGGCTCCTCGCGCCCGGCACCAGCACCGTCGAGGGCGCCGTGGAGCAACTCTACTCCCTCGTCAAGCAGCCGCGCGACTACCTCGCGGTCCAGGTGTACAGCGACCGGCTGCGCGACGGTGCGTTGGAGTCGCTGCGTGACCGTCTCGCCGCTCGTCTCGAGCGCCCCGTGACCTTCGGCTGGGGCCCCCGCTTCCTCCACTCCACCGGCCAGTACCACAAGGGGGGGCCACCGACGGGGGTCTTCCTGCAGGTCACGGTCGCGCCGCAGGTGGACATGGACGTCCCGGGACGACCCTTCACCCTCGGTGAGTTCATCGGCGCACAGGCCCAGGGCGACGCCGGGGTTCTGGCCTCGCGCGGACGTCCTGTGCTACGACTGCACGTGAGCGGCCCCTTCGCCCTTCGCGACCTCCTGGAGGCAATTGCATGACAGCAAGCCCGGGCAGCACACGGTCGAGCGGGAACCCGCTGAGGGATCCGCGAGACCGCAGACTGCCCAGGATTGCTGGGCCCTGCAGCATGGTGCTGTTCGGCGTCACGGGCGACCTGGCTCGCAAGAAGGTCATGCCGGCCATCTACGACCTGGCCAATCGCGGCCTGCTCCCGCCCGGCTTCGGCCTGGTGGGCTTCGCGCGGCGCGAGTGGGAGGACCAGGACTTCGCCCACGTCGTGCGCGAGGCCGTCGAGCGCTACGCGCGCACGGAGTTCCGCCAGGAGGTCTGGGACCAGCTCTCCGAGGGTTTCCACTTCGTCCAGGGCGAGTTCGATGACGACGACGCCTTCGAGGTGCTGCGCTCCACCTTGGAGAGCCTCGACCAGGAGCGCGGCACGGGCGGCAACCACGCGTTCTACCTCGCCATCCCCCCGGGCCTCTTCTCCACCGTCGTGGGCCAGCTCAAGGCGCACGGCTTGGTCGAGGGCGGCGACGCGTGGCGGCGGGTGGTGGTCGAGAAGCCCTTCGGGCATGACCTCGCTTCTGCCCAGGAGCTCAACCAGATGCTTGCCGACGTCTTCCCCGAGGGTTCGGTCTTCCGGATCGACCACTACCTGGGGAAGGAGACGGTCCAGAACATCCTCGCGTTGCGCTTCGCGAACACCATCTTCGAACCCATCTGGAACTCGAACTACGTCGACCACGTCCAGATCACCATGGCCGAGGACATCGGCATCGGGGGCCGCGCGGGGTACTACGACGGCATCGGAGCCGCGCGCGACGTGATCCAGAACCACCTCCTGCAGCTGCTGGCGTTGGTGGCCCTGGAAGAGCCGGCCACCTTTGCCTCGAAGACGCTCCGGCAGGAGAAGCAGAAGGTGCTCTCGTCGGTACGGCTCGCCATGCCGTTGTCCCGGACCACGGCTCGCGGCCAGTACGCCGCAGGCTGGGCGGGCGGTGAGAAGGTGCGCGGCTTCCTCCAGGAGGACGGAATTCCAGCCACCTCGATCACCGAGACCTACGCCGCCATCACCCTCAACGTCGACAACCGCCGGTGGGCGGGTGTCCCGTTCTACCTCCGCGCAGGCAAGCGCCTGGGACGACGGGTCACCGAGGTGGCCGTCGTCTTCAAGCGCACTCCCCACGTGCCGTTCGCTGCGGACGTCACCGAGGACCTGACCCAGAACACGATCGTCATTCGCGTCCAACCGGACGAGGGCATGACGGTGAGGTTCGGTTCGAAGGTTCCCGGGACCGCGATGGAGCTTCGCGACGTCAGCATGGACTTCGCCTACGGCGGCACGTTCACCGAACACTCGCCGGAGGCGTACGAACGCCTGATCCTCGACGTCCTGCTGGGAGATCCTCCCCTCTTCCCGCGGCACGAGGAGGTGGAGCTCTCCTGGGAGATCCTCGACCCCGTCCTGGAGTACTGGGCCACGTCCGGACGTCCGGACGAGTATGCGCCCGGCACGTGGGGACCCGCCTCCGCCGACACCATGCTCGAACGTGACGAGCGTGCCTGGAGGCGGCCGTGATCGAGCTGACCGACACCACTGCCAACCGCATCGCCGCAGAGTTCGTCAAGGCCCGCAAGGAGGCCGGGAGCCCAGTGATGGGCATGGTGATGACCATGGTCGTCGTCGTTCCCGAGGACGACTCCCACGACGCGATGGAGGTCGCGAACAAGGCCTCGCACGAGCACCCGGCCCGGGTGCTCGGACTGATCCTGGGCGACCGCCAACTACCGGCAGGCCTGGACGCCGAAGTCACCACCGGCGCAGGGCGGGCCGGTGAGACGGCGCTCATCCGCCTGCGTGGCGAGGTGACCCAGCACGCGGAGTCCGTGGTGCTCCCGCTGCTACTCCCCGACTCCCCCGTGGTCGTGTGGTGGCCCGTCGACCCGCCCGCCAATCCCGCGGCGGACCCGATCGGCCGTCTGGCTCGGCGTCGCATCACTGACAGCGCCGCCGTCACCCGACGCAAGACCACCGCGATCGCCCAGCAGTGCCGCAACTACGCCCCGGGCAACACCGACCTCGCCTGGACCCGCATCACCCCGTGGCGCGCCTTGCTGGCTGCTGCGCTGGACCAGCACCCGTCGAAGGTCATTGCCGCCACGGTCGTGGGCGACCGGACGCATCCCTCGACCGAGCTCATGGTGGCATGGCTGACCGACCGCCTTCGGCTCGTGGTCGGGCGCGAGGCGTTCAACGGA
>JAZQNT010000667.1:0-3220 GCA_045627505.1 Nocardioides sp. | reverse complement strand
GTGTCTGGCTGGAGCTGGCGGAATTGGCGTGTCTGGCTGGAGCTGGACTCCACGGTAGTAGGGCTCCGCGGCGCCTGACCGCTCACACAAGTCGGAGGCCAAGCGGTCTTAGGAAGACAATAGAGAGGGACAACCCCTTGGCTCACAGAACGACATGGCTACGATCCGACTTGTGTCTGGCTGGAGCTGGCGGAATTGGCGTGTCTGGCTGGAGCTGGACTCCACGGTAGTAGGGCTCCGCGGCGCCTGACCGCTCACACGACCGCGGATGCCCCGGTGCCCGGGCACGTGGGGGAGATGGTGCCGCCGGGGGCTGTCTGGCGATTGAGACGGCTGACTGAGCCGGTGTCAGACTTGTCCTCACCGTGACCTGCCCGTGACTCGGCGCGGCACAGTCCGGTGCGGAACGTGAGGAGTGTGGTCGTGGAACTGCGTCAGCGGATCAGTGAACGTCGAGGTGGAGCGGTCCTCTTCGGCATGACCCCGCCGCGCACCTCCACCACGCCCGAAGGGGTGCGCCAGGTCGCCGAGCGCACGATGCAGCGGCTGGAGCCGCTCGACATCGACGGGCTGATCGTCTACGACATCGACGACGAGAGCGATCGCAACCCCGAGGAGCGGCCCTTCCCCTACATGCCGACCCTCGACCCGGCGGAGTTCGTCGACCAGCTCGACGGCTGGAAGAAGCCGGTGGTGATCTACCGCTGCGTCGGCAAGTACCAGCCCCAGACCCTCGGCGGGTGGTTGGGCGAGCAGGACACCGAGCGGGTGCTGAGCGTCTTCGTCGGCGCGTCCTCGCGGGAGAAGGAGGTCCAGGTCACGCTCCCCGCCGCGCAGGAGCTGTGGCGCGGGACCAATCCCGACCTGCTGCTGGGCGCCGTGGCGATCCCCGAGCGTCACCTGGCCAAGGGCGACGAGCACGAGCGGCTGCTGACCAAGCAGGCCGCGGGCGTCAGCTTCTTCGTCACCCAGGTGGTCTACGACCTCAACGCCGCCAAGGACCTGCTCAGCGACTACCGCTACGCCTGCGTGGAGCGCGGCGTCGAGCCGGTGCCGGTGATCTTCACGCTGTCGGTCTGCGGCTCGTTGAAGACCCTGGAGTTCCTGTCGTGGCTCGGCGTCCACGTCCCGCGCTGGCTGCAGAACGACCTGCGCCACTGCGAGGACACCCTGGCCCGTTCCTACGAGCAGTGCCTGGACACCGCCGACGAACTCATCGCGTTCGCTACGCGCCTGGGCATGCCGATCGGCTTCAACATCGAGTCGGTCGCCATCCGCAAGGCCGAGATCGAGGCGTCGGTGGAGCTCGCCGGCGAGATCGTCAAGCGCACCGCGCACCTGCGCTGACCGCGTCTCGGGGGATCCGGCCTCTCGCGCCCCACCGGATCTGGTCGTGGAAACGGCCGTTTCGCGACCAGAACCGGTGGGGCGCGGCTCGGCGGTGATGCTCAACCGCTTCAACTCGCAGCAAAAGGCTGCGAAGTGGCGCTGCTCACAGCGAAGATCTCTCCACAGCGCGCGGCGTCTCGACGTGCCGCGCCCGAGAGAAGGAACTCCGCCATGTCAGCACTTCGGCCCACTCCCGGTGGATCCTCCCGGCGTCGCCGCAGCCGCACCGCACTGGCAGGCCTCGCGGTCGCGTCCCTGATGCTCACCGCGTGCGGTGGCAGCGGCTCGGACGGCGACAAGGACGCCTCTGGCACCAAGGACGCCGAGGTCGTCTTCGCCTCCACCGCGATCACGAACACCCTCGACCCGCACGCGGTGCTGTCGTCCTCGGGCCGTTCGTACTCCAAGCAGGTCTTCGACACCCTGGTCACCTTCAGCGAGAGCGGGGAGATCGAGCCGGCGCTGGCCACCGAGTGGAAGCGCGTCGACGACACCACGATGGAGTTCACCCTCCGCGAGGGCGTCACCTTCCACGCCGGAGGAGCCTTCGACGGTGAGGCCGTGAAGGCCAACGTGAAGCGGGTCCAGTCGGGCGACGTCCAGTTCGCCACCATGGCCGGGCGCCTCGGTTCGATCAAGGAGGTGGAGGTCGTCGACGCCACCCACATCACGATCCGGACCGCCGACCCCGACCCGATCCTGCTGAACCGCCTGACGCTGTTCGACATCATCGACCCGGCCTCCGTCGACAAGGCCGCGGAGGCGCCCTCGGGCACCGGTCCGTTCCGCCTGACCGACTACAAGGCCGCCGATTCGATCACCCTCGAGCGGTACGACGCCTCGTGGCGCGCCACCGAGAACGTCAAGAAGGTCACGCTCAAGCAGATCGCCGACCCCGGCACCATGGTCAGCGCCCTCAAGACCGACGCCGTCGACATCGCCTTCGGCCTGCCCGCCGACATGGCGGTCCAGCTGGAGGGCTCCGGCTTCGAGAACACCACCGAGTCCGCCGGTTCGGCCGCCATCAACTCGCTGGTCATCGACGCCGAGCCCAAGCTCGCCGACGTCCGGGTCCGCAAGGCGATCAACCTGGCGATCAACCGCGAGGAGTTCGTCGAGGCCGCGCTCGGCGGCTTCGGCAAGCCGAACGGTGCGCAGCTGCTCCAGGAGGGCTACGCCGGCTACGACGCCGACCTGGAGGCCTACGAGTACGACCCCGACGAGGCCAGGAAGCTGATCAAGGAGGCCGGCGCCGAGGGCCTCAAGCTGCCGATCGCCACCACCGCCATGTTCGAGACCCAGGCCGAGGCGATCACCGGTTACCTCAACGCCGTCGGCTTCGAGTCCGAGGTCGTGACCGAGGAGTTCTCGGCGTTCGTCAAGACGCTGCTGCAGAAGTCGAAGTACCCGCTGCTCTACTGGCAGACCGACTACTTCGACCTGCGTGACATCTCCTCCGTGGTCCGCCTCGGCCCGCAGGCGGCCGGCGTGCAGCAGCACATCGACAACCCTGAGTACCAGGAGCTGTTCGTCGCCCAGGGCAAGGAGATGGACGACGACAAGCGTGCGAAGCTCGTCGAGCGGATGGCCGGACTCCTCAACGAGAACGCCGACGTCCTCTTCCTCGCCTGGCCGGAGAACGTCTACACCGCAGGCGACGAGATGGGCGAGCTCCCGCTGGGCGGTGACAGCCTGATCCGCTTCGAGAAGTTGGTCGTCACTCAGTGACCGACCCGCTCAGCACGGTGCCGCCGACCGCTTCGACGGCCGGCGGCACCGTGCCTTCCCCCCACCCTTCCCCCGCCCGTTTGACCCGCATCTGGGCCAACCA
>JAZQNT010000666.1:0-2418 GCA_045627505.1 Nocardioides sp. | reverse complement strand
AGTTGAGAACACAATTGCACAGATAGTTGAAAAAGAAGAACAAACTGATGATTTAGAACTGATTGCTGTTATTACGGCACGCGAGACCTCGACGGCCAGCGCACGGCCGATCCCCGACGCCGCTCCGGTGATGGCCACGACCTTGCCGCTGAACGTCCGCATGTCCGGAAGGTACCGCGGTACGCCCGCGCGGGGGGACCGTGTGCAGGTCGCCGCGACCGCCGAGGCCTGCGCCGCCCACCCGCGTGGGACACTCTGTCCCATGTTCGGTCTTGACCCCACCATGGTGCTGGGCCCCGACCGTGCCCGTCACCCGCTCACCGGCGCTCCGCTGGGCGACCTGTCCCGGCAGGACTGTCTCGAGCTGCTGCGCCAGCACGAGGTGGGGCGCGTCGCCTTCACCACGGACGCCGGGGTGCGGATCGTGCCGGTGAACTACGCCGTGCGCTCGGATTCGGAGCTCGGCGTGGAGGTGTTGGAGTTCCGCACCACCTCCTCCTCGGAGCTGGCGGTGCACGCGCCGGGCACCGAGGTCGCCTTCGAGATCGACCACCTCGAACGGAGCACGCGCAGCGGCTGGAGCGTCGTCGTGCACGGGGACTGCCGGCGCGACCTCGACCGGTTCGGTGAGACCACGCGGCTGCGCGAGCGTGCCGCGGACCCCTGGGCCAGCGGTCGACGCCCGATGGTGCTGGCGCTCCCGGTCCGCCGCGTGACCGGCAAGGTCGTCGGGCTCGGGGACTGGGACTCGCTGCACCTGTGAGCCGTCCCGGCCGGTGAGCCGTCCGGGGGGCCCGCCGCTGAGTCGCCGCGCTCACGAGGACAAGGGCAGAATGGTGGACATCATGTCGAGCGCACCCGTCCTGCCCGCGATCACCTACCCGGAGCAGCTCCCCGTCTCGCAGCGGAGAGAGGACATCGCCGCCGCGATCCGTGACCACCAGGTGGTCATCGTCGCCGGTGAGACCGGGTCGGGAAAGACCACCCAGCTGCCGAAGATCTGCCTCGAGCTGGGGCGTGGCGCGCCCGGTGAGGACGGTCGCCCGCGCTTGATCGGGCACACCCAGCCTCGCCGGATCGCCGCACGGTCGGTCGCCGAGCGGATCAGCGAGGAGCTCGCGGCCGACGGCGTCGGCACCGAGCTCGGGGACGTCGTCGGCTACCAGGTGCGCTTCACCGACCGCACCTCGCGCTCCTCGCGGATCAAGCTGATGACCGACGGCATCCTGCTCGCGGAGCTCCAGCGCGACCGGATGCTGAAGAAGTACGACACGATCATCATCGACGAGGCGCACGAGCGCAGCCTCAACATCGACTTCCTGCTCGGCTACCTCCGGCGGCTGCTGCCCAAGCGCCCGGACCTCAAGCTGATCGTCACCTCGGCGACGATCGACGTCCAGCGGTTCGCCAGCCACTTCGCCGACGCGAAGGGCGAGCCGGCGCCGGTGGTCGAGGTGTCGGGCCGCACCTTCCCCGTCGAGGTCCGCTACCGCCCGCTGGTGCTGGTGGACGACGAGGGCTCCGAGCGCACCGACGACGACGGCGAGGTCGTCCAGCGCGACCAGACCGAGGCCATCGTCGAGGCGGTCCGCGAGCTCTCGACCGCCGGACCGGGCGACGTCCTGGTCTTCCTGCCGGGTGAGCGGGAGATCCGCGACACCGCCGACGCGTTCGACGCGTTGAAGTCGGACAAGCTCGAGATCGTCCCGCTCTACTCACGGCTCTCCGCCGCGGAGCAGCACCGGGTCTTCTCCTCGCACTCGCCGCTGGTGCGGCGCGTGGTGCTGGCCACCAACGTCGCCGAGACGTCGCTGACCGTGCCCGGCATCAAGTACGTGGTCGACACCGGCGTCGCGCGCATCTCGCGCTACTCGGCGCGCACCAAGGTGCAGCGGTTGCCGATCGAGCCGATCAGCCAGGCCAGTGCCAACCAGCGCTCGGGCCGTTGCGGTCGCGTCAGCGAGGGGATCGCGATCCGGCTCTACTCCGAGGAGGACTTCGAGTCCCGACCGGAGTTCACCGACCCCGAGATCCTGGGCCCGAAAACAAGGACTTGATAGAGCAAAATAAAGACTACCTGAAGAAAATTTTTCAGGATTTGAACCGTACGCTTAACGACGTGGGGGCGGAGGCCGTTTTATTACACACTATAGAAGGTTATATGCTTGATATGGGACGCATACGCATTGAATAAATTGTCCCCATTTTGTCCCCTTTTACGATGCAATCATGTGCAATATAATTACGGCACAGTTAAACATGATTGCAAACCTAATGTGATCTGTTAATTACTTCTCATCAAGGCAAGTGCAGCGGTTCGCCGCTGCTTTTGTTTTTTTGTGATTTTCTTGCTTGGTATTTTACTTCTCTTTGAAATATAATAAATATAAGATTCTTTAAGATACTCAACCAAAGAAC
>JAZQNT010000665.1:0-12023 GCA_045627505.1 Nocardioides sp. | reverse complement strand
ATGGGAATCGGGGGTCAGGGCGCACCGAAGCCATGACGTCCGCGGGTTGGGCCTGCGGGACGTCATGGGGATCGGGGCTCCCGACCCCCGGAAGGTATGACGTCCGCGGGAGGAGGAAGAATTCGTCCTCGTGTCGTCGGCAAGCGATGACTCACGGGTGAGGAGGACGTGTGCGCAAGGCGTTCGCGACAAGTCGGAGGCCAAGCGGTCTTAGGAAGACAATAGAGAGGGACAACTCCTTGGCTCACAGAACGACATGGCTACGATCCGACTTGGAAGGTATGACGTCCGCGGGAGGAGGAAGAATTCGTCCTCGTGTCGTCGGCAAGCGATGACCCACGGGTGAGGAGGACGTGTGCGCAAGGCGTTCGCGACGCTGTTCGGATGGTTGTTCGCGGCTCTGGGCGGGTGGTTCATCGCTGGGTCGCGCAAGGGCGAGCAGGAGAGGCGACTCTCGGGGCTGCTGGCCGACACCCGGGCCGAGCGCGATCTGCGGAGCGAGCGCGCCGAGCGGCTCGCCGCCCGGTTGTCCGCCGCCGAGGAGGAGCGTGACGACCTCGCCCTCGAGGTGACCCGACTGGCCCAGGAGGCGCAGGCGCTGCGTCAGGACGCCCAGGTCATGGCCGCCGAGCTCGCCGACCTGCGTGGAGCCGTTCCCGCGCCCACCGAGGCCAGCACCGAGGCCAGCGCCGAGGCCCGCGCCGTGGTCCCTGCCGTTGCCCCTGCCGCGGTCCCCGCGACCGCTGCGATCGAGCCCGTGGCCACCGACACGTCCGACAAGTCCGGCGAGACCGTCCGGACGCCTCGACGTCGCGAGCCCAGCTCGCTCCTCGCCGTGCTGGCACGGTTCGTGCTCGGTGCGGCGGTCGGTGCCGTGGTGGCCTGGCAGTGGCTCCAGCCCGCCGACCCGCGGCTCCTCGACCTCGAGCTCGACTCGTCGGCCTCCACCGCCCAGGCGGAGCAGCACCGCGAGGTGGCCGAGTCGTTCGACGAGATGGTCGCCGGCGCGGAGAAGGAGGGCGTGCGCAAGTGGCTCGCCAAGTACGCCGTGCCGTGGTTCGACGACGTCGACGAGACACTGACCCGGGCCACCGACACCGTGACCGAGGCGGAGCAGCAGACCGCCCAGGTCGCGGTGGTGCGTGACCTCGGGGCACTGCTCGCGGCTGTGCTCGCCGTCGCGGTGCTCTCGCTCGGCCTCACCTCGCGCAACCGTGGCGGACGTCGGGTGGCCGGCGTCGCCGTGACGCTGGGCGAGATCGCCAGCGGCCTGACCTTCGGCGCCGGGCTGTACCTCGTGCACGAGGAGTTCGGGGTGGTTTCGACCGCCGCGCTCGGCGTCGCCCTGCTGACCCTGCCGTACTCGCTGCTCGTCCTCGGGGCGCGCGGTCTGCGCAACGCCTGGCTGGGTTGGGTGCTGCTCGTGCTGTTCGCCGGACTCGGCGCGCTGGCGGTGCTGGACGAGGACCTCCTGGCGCCGGGCGTCGCCACCCTGGTGCTGGCGCTGCTGGTCTGGCTGGTGCCCGTCCGGCATCGTGTGAAGAAGCCGGTCGGGGAGCCCGAGCCGAGCGCCCGGCGCGAGGCCGCCGCGGCCTGACGTGAGCCTCCTGGCCGGGTCGCGGGACGCGGCGAACGGCGTCCGGCGAGAATGACGCCATGACTGTCTTCCGCCCCGGCTGGGACGCGTACCCCACCAAGCTCTGGGACTTCTACGCCGAGTACCACCTGAACACCCTCACCACGCTGCGTCCGAACGGCCGTCCGCACGTCGTGCCGGTGGGCGTGACGTTGGACCCCGACAACCAGTGCGCCTGGATCATCACCCGCGACGGTTCGCGCAAGGTCGCCAACATCCGTGCGGCCTCGCAGACCGAGGAGGGTGCCCGGGTCGCCCTCTGCCAGGTCGACGGACCGCGCTGGTCGACGCTGGAGGGCCGCGCGACGGTCGTCACCGACCCCGCGCAGATCGAGCGGGCCAAGGAGCTCTACACCGCCCGCTACCGCCGCCCGGCGGAGAACGACGAGAGCCGGGTGGCGATCCGGATCGAGATCGACCGGTTCGTCCACTCGCCGCTGCTGCTGGACGACGCCCCCGCGCTGTCGCGCTGACCCCAGGCGCGCTGAGCCCACGCGCACTGAGCCCGCCCGGCTCGGTCCGTCCGCTTCCGCACGTCGACCCCGGCGGTGGGTCGTCGTGCGCCTGACCGCACCAGCTCCCGACTGCCGTGTGGTGGGCGAGCAATGGTGAGACCTGGCCCGTGACGGGCGGAACCGGATTAAGATGCTCCGCATGCCTCCCCTTCAGACCTGCGCGTGCTGCGAGGAGAACCAGGGCAGCGTGCGCGACTTCCTGGACGTCCCCGCCCCGCTCTGTGACGAGTGCCTCGACGGCCGGTGAGCCGTCCTGCCGGGAGCTGTCCTGCCGGAGGTCTGTTGAAGGCCGCTCTTAGCCCTCGGCCGGCATCGATCCCACCAACGGAGCGGGGTCACGCAGGGCGCGCTTGACGCCCTGCGCCAGCGACCCGGACGCATCCGGTGATGCTCGGGCGCTTGCCCCGGAGCTTGCCTGTGACGCGCACGTCGGCCGCGGTGTCCGCCTCCACGGGCGCCATCTCGCGCGCTGTACCGGGCGCCATGCCTCGTCGCGAGGCCGGTGGCTGCTGCCGCGGCAGGCCGACAGACGTCCCCGGCTCGGCTGGGCGCCGAGCCGGGGACGGCACTGCTCTCAGCCGTGGGTCACCTGCGGGTGACCGTCAGCTTCTTCGTGGCCGACTTCTGCTTGGCCACCTTCGTGTTGCCCGCGTAGGTTGCCTTCACGGTCCAGGTGCCCTGCGGCAGCTTGGGCAGGCGCACGGTGGCCTTGCCCTTCTTCAGCGTGACCGTGACGGTCCGGGCCTTGCCCTTCGTGCCCTTCTTCGGCTTGAGGGTCAGCGTCACCTTGCCGGTGGCGGTGGCCTTCTTCGCGGTGACCTTGACCGTGACGTTGGTGCGCTTGGACTTCGCCACCTTCTTCGGCACGCTCACGGAGACCTTGGCCGAGGCCTTCGCCGGCGTCTTGACCTTCGTCGGCGCCTTCGTCGGCGTGGGCGTGGGCGTCGGCGTGGGCGTCGGGGCAGGCGTCGGGGTCGGTGCAGGCGTCGGGGTCGGGAGGACCGGTCCCGGTGTCGGTTCGACCTTCGGCACCGCCGTCGCGGTGACCGGCGCCGAGGTGGAGCTCACCGCGGCGAAGGTGACCGTGCGGTCCAGGTCGGTGCTGGTGCCGCCGTCCGTGGTCACGGACGGACGCTGGCCGACCGAGCGGACGGTGAAGACCGAGCCCACGTCGCCGGCGCGCACCGTGTGGCGCAGGCCCGTGATGGAGGTGTCGACGACACCGTCACGCAGCCACGCCAGGGAGGCCTGCTCCATCGGAGCTGCCCAGGTGCCCGCGGAGGCGACCAGGTCGGTGCCTTGGACACCGGTGCCGGTCAGGGTGGGGGCCTGGGTTGCGGTGGGTGCCGCCACGTCACAGGTGAGCGTGATGTGCAGGCTCAGACGCTCCGGGGGAACCTCCAGCCCGTCGGTGGTGCGGGTCGCGCAGCCGGGAGCTGCGGCCTTCACCTTGTACCAACCCGCCGTCACGTCCCAGGCGAAGTGGCCGGTGGTGTCGGTGCGGGACGGGTTGCTGCGGTTGCGCGGCGACATGACCGTGCTGCCGTCCGGGACCACTGCGTAGGTGTCAGCCTCGGCGTCGGCGCGCAGCAGCGTCACCTCGGCGTTGTCGATGACGCGGCCCCACTGGTCGGAGACGACGCCGGCGGGGTCGATGTAGACGGCGAAGGTGACCGGACCGGAGCTGCAGGTCGCCGGAACAGTCGTGACCACCGTGGCGTAGGAGGAGATGGCGCTCGGGGTGAAGGTCGCCGAGTAGGTGCCCGCGGGCTCCTCCTTCATGCTGCGGGTGAGCACGGTGCGACCGTCCTCACCGACCAGCCGCAGCGACGGTTCCTCGGCACCGGGGCACCCGGTGAAGGTGAGGGTGGTGGCTGCGCGCAGGTCGAGCACCGGGGTCCCCGTGCTCGCCTCGCCGTTCAGCGTCACCGGGACGACGGGCGCGTCAGGGGACCGGAGGTGGAGCGTGCCGGCGATGGTGGTCTTCTGCTCGCTCACCGTCGCCTCGCCCGCGGTCGGGACGACCTCGCCGGTGAAGTGGGCGAACCCGCGGCTGGCGACCAGGACGTAGTCGCCGATCGGCATGTTGGAGATGGACCAGGAGCCGTCCCCGCGGGTGAAGGTGTGGTCACACCAGGTGCCGCCGTCGAGGCAGACCCTCACCTGGGCGGACGCCACGGTGTGGCCCGACTCGTCACGGACCTGGCCGCGCATGCTTCCCACCGCGGAGGCGTTGGGTGCTCCGGCGTTGCGGAACTCGAAGCGGTAACGACCGTCCTGCGAGGAACGGTGCGAGCCCTCGACGAGTGCGAGCGGCCCGCCGTCCACGAAGGCGCCGGACTCGCCGGACCCGTCCAGGACGAACGAGGTGCCCGGCTTGCCGGTTCCGGTGCCGAAGCCCACCGCAGCGGGGGCGTTCAGGTGGCCGGGGTGGCCCGCGACGTCCCAGTCGACGACGTCGTAGTTGTATCGGAGGTCGAAATCGCCCTTCGAGCGCCCGGGAGCACCGCTGGCATCGGTGATGATCATCTGGAACGTGTTGTTGCCGTAGGTGTTCTCGGCGTAGTCGAGCTCGGAGTAGCGAGCGACCTCGGTCCAGGCGGCGCAGAACTGTGAGCCGTCGGGGGAGACGCCGTAGGTGACCTGGCCGGCGTCGGTGTAGAACGTGCTGGCCTCAGCCAGGAACGGTGCGAAGAACGGGGAGCCTCGGTACTCGTCGAGGGATTCGACGTAGTAGGGGACCGGTTCGCGGGCGAAGGTGACGTTGCCGTCCTGGTGGACGTACAGGCGCCGCGTGGTTTCGCCCATCAGGTTGATCTCGAAGGGCAGGTTGACCCGGCCGCTGTTCTCCCCCGAGCTCAGCGCGTGGGTGTCGCACCACGGCAGGTTCTCGCCGGCCACCGTGCCCACTTCGGTGGCGCGGGGGACCAGGGTGATGGTGCCGGTGTCGAAGGGGCCGCTGGACGGCGAGAAGACGGCCGGGTCCCCGGGGTGCGGCAGGGTGCTGCCGCCGCCGGAGTGGACGCTGGCGTAGCCGTTGCGGGAGACGCGCAGGGCGTAGGCCTCGCCCTCCGTGAGCTGGAGGTCCCAACTGCCGTCGGCCCGGGTCCGGGTCTGGCCGGTCCAGTACCAGTACTGGTCGCTCTCGCTCCACCGGTAGGCGACGACCTGGGCGTCCTTGATCGGGCCAGCGGCGCTGCGGACGGTACCGGTGGTGGTGTCCACACGCGGCAGGGCGACGGTGAGCTCGAAGTCGTCGTCGCCGACCGTGAACGTGCCGGCCTCCTCGGCGGAGTCACCGAACTGTGCGCCGAAGTGGCCGCGACGAGCAACCAGGTTGTTGCCCCACGGGTTCACGCCGAAGCTGTAGACACCGGGCTCGAGGGTGATGCGGAAGCCCGCTTCCTCGTCCCTGACGAAGGCGGTGTCGATGCGGCTGGGGTAGCCCTCGGAGTGCTCGCGGATGTCGAGCTCGCCGGCGAGGCGCTCGCCGTCAGGGCCTTCGATGTGACCGCTGACCACGGCCAGTCGGTCGGCCCGGATGTCCGGCAGGTGGGTGGGATCTGCCTCGGGTGTGAACGTGTCGGTCGCCCAGTAGGAGCTGGTGTTCCCCAGGTAGGTGGTGCGCATGCCTTCGCCCCAGGCCTGGACGCCGTACGTACGGGTGGTGCGCAGGGTGCGGAAGGTGTACATGCCGCTGGCGTCAGTGGTGGTCCACTCATCGCTCTCCAAGTAGGAGCCGTGGCTGTCTTCGAACTGCCGCAAGGCAGTGACCTCGACGCCGGCACGGGGCTTGCCGTCGACCAGCACGCGACCGGTCACGGTGACCACCTTGCCGCGGACGAGGGTGACGGGGTCGACGGTCACGTCGGTGTAGCGCTCGAACGCGATCCTGCCGAAGGAGTGGGTGCGGTACTCCTGCTCGGTGTCAACGAGGGACACGTCCCACTCGCCCCGCCAGACGGGGATGGCGAAGGTGCCGTCCTCCTGGACGGGGGATTCGTCCCAGTGGTCGTTCTCGACCTCGTAGGCACGCAGGATGAAGCTGGAGGCGTCGCGTCCCTCGGGGACGTTCAGGCTGCCGCTGAAGTGGCTGGCCTTGCGGAAGGCGAAGGTGAGCTCGGTGGCCTCGCCCGCGCGGACCTCGAAGGTGCCGGGGCCGTCAACGGTGGTCGGAGCCTTCAGGACCTCTCCGGAGAAGCCGCCGTCGATGTCGTTTCCGTAGGCCCATGCCTCGAAGTAGTAGGTGCCGACGCTGAGGTCGACGGTGTCGGTGCTGGGGACCTGCAGCGTCGTCCAGTCGTGCTGGACGAACTCCTCGGCGTCGGCGTCCCAGCGGTGGAACTCCAGCTCGGCCAAGGTGGAGTCGCTGCCCTCGGGGAGGAGCGTGGTCAGTGCCAGCTGGCCCGGACCGATCGCCTGCGGCGCCGGGGCGTCCTTGGCCGTGGGGGCGGCCAGGGCTGCGGTGGGGGTGAGGATGCTGAGGGTGGTCAGCGCGACCAAGGTGGCCGCTGCCGCTGCGACCAATGATCGCCAGGACCGTGTGCCGCTGCGCCGCGAGGGCGGGGCATGGGTCCCCGGGGGGGAAATTGAATTCTTCACTAGTGTCAGGCGCGGTGCGACGCCGCGCTCGCTGCGGGGGTGGGCTCGTGGGCGTGGGCGTGGGCGGGGGCAGCGGCCTGCTCCAGGCCTCCGTCGGCCGTGCGGCGCCACTGCTGGCCGGCCGCGTCGGTGAACTCCATCGACGGACGCGCCACCGACTCCCACTCGTCCAGGATCTCCGAGGCGACGGCCTCGGTCATCGCACGGGTCTCCAGGTGCTCGCGGAAGCGCGGGTTGTTCAGGTGCGGCAGGACGCTCTCGAACTGCAGCGTCACCAGCGTGGGACGGCTGCGTCGGCTGGCCACCATCGGCGGCACCACTGCCAGGGTCGGCCGTCGCGCGCCGGGCTCCTGCGGGTTGGTCAGCGTCACCTGGAAGATCGGCTGCTCGGAGGTGTTGACCACCTCCACTGCGGGCTTGCTGTGCAGGGTCAGGCAGTTCGGGTCGTTGCACAGGGCGGCGGTGCGAGTGGCGACCACCGCGATCTGCGCCGCCTGGGCGCGGCGCCGCTCCTGGTGCAGCTCCGCGGCCTGCTCCTGCTCCAGGTCGAGCAGGGCCTGGAAGTGCAGCATCGCCCGGAACGCTGCGACCGCGCCGGCCACGGCCACCGCCAGGATGCCGGCGACGAGCGTGACGCCCACCCACTCCGCCGCGGCCGACGCTGCGAGCAGGGGCGTGAAGATCGGGCTGGCGGCGCTGAGCTGGACGAGCGCGGAAGGCAGGTGCATGGATTCCTCAGGGGGCGGGAGGACAGCTGACTGGCCCGGCGTTGGAGGTGAGCCGTGGAGAAGATCGGCCAGTGCCCGTCCGACGTGAGGACCCTCCTCGGAATCGGCACGCGGAATCGGTGCGCCGGATGGGCGCCGGGCGGTCAGGGATCGTCGAGCCTGGCCGTTCCGGAGGGGTCGCGGTGGTAGCGGTGGCCGTGCGGCGAGGTCCACACGAACACGCCGTTCGTCGGCGAGTGGAGCCGCCAGCTGGCGTGCGTCTTGAGCCGGTGGTGGAAGCGGCAGAGCGTGGCCAGGTTCGTCGTCCGGGTCTGCGGTGGCCCATCCGCCGCGGCCCGGGAATGGTCGTACGGCACGATGTGGTCGAGGTCGCAGGAGCGCGCCGGGCGCGAGCACCACGGAAAGACGCAGGTGGTGTCCCGGAGCTGGACCTGTCGGCGGAGCAGTGACGGCGGTACGTACCTGGTGCTGCTGATCTCGGTGGCGAGGTCGAGGACGGGGAGGACGCGAACCTCGGTGAGCGAGTCGCCCAGCCACTGCTTCAGGTGCTCGCGGCGGACCAGCCGTTGACCGTTCTCCAGGAGGCCGAGCGGTGCCACTCCGTCGGGGCTCACCGAGAAGTGCAGGTGCAGGTCCAGGCGCCGGGCCGCTGCTTGGGGGGCCCGAGTGGGTCCGACGGGGCCGAGGCCGTCCTCCGGAGGGAGGCCCGAGGCCGCCCCGCCCGTCAGGTCGAGACTGGTCTGCAGCCGGGCAAGGTGGCCCAGGGCTCGGGCTCGTCGGGCGTCGAGCGACGCGGTCGAACCGAGCGCCTTCAGCTCTGCCGCCCCTGCCTGCAGGGCGTGCTGGAGGTCGAGCCCGTCCGCGAGGGTGAGAGTGGCGGCGAGCTCCACCGTGGCCGACGGGTCCGGGCCGACATCGCCGAAAGTGACGTGGAGTGCCGTGTCCACCTGCTCGGCGGCGTCCTCGTGGTCCTCCCCGGGAACCGTGTCGGCGAGGTGGAACCGCTCCACGGCTGAGGCCACGAGTCGGTCGAGCTGGGCGGGCCCCACGCGGTCGATGAAGGGGGCGATCTGCGCGTCGACCCAAGTTGCCGCCTCCGGCGTGAGCCGGGGGTGGGCGTGGATGGTGGCCTCGGCGACTCGCCGCGCTCGCCACGGATCGACCGCGCCGCCCAGGACGCGTCGCCAAGTACGGGGGAGGCGGTGGGCCAGCTCGAGGGCGTGCCCGACCAGCCGCTTGGCCGCCGGCGTCGGCAGCCCGAGCTCGCTGCCGAGCTCCGCGACCGCGAACGCGGCCACGCCGGGGCACCCGTCCCCGGCGATCGGCTCGACCCCAGCGGCGTCCACGAAGGCAGCGGCGTCCTCCGCGCGGGTGGTCCCGTCGTCGGAGGGGTGGACGATCGCCCACTGCAGCACGCAGCGCAGGAGGTCGGCCTCGCCCTGCCGGACCGTGGCCTGCGCCGCCCGGGCGCGCGTCAGCAGATCGCGGGGTGTGCTGTCCTCCGGCACCGCCGCTGCCCCACTCGGCTGCTCGAACATGTGTTCGATGCTACCGGGATCCGTGGGCCCCGGGCAGGGGTGGGATCAGGCTGTGGACAACGTGTCCGCGCAGGTCAGCGACCTGCGGGTCAGGAGGCCTCCACCACGGTCAGCAGCTGCGTGGCACGGGTCAGCACCACGTAGAGCGTCGCGCGTCCGGTCGTGGACTCCGACTCGATCTCGTCGGGGCGCACCACGACGATGCCGTCGAACTCCAGACCCTTGGTGTCGACGCCGGTGAGCACCACCACCTTGTCCTCGCCGGAGGGAGCCACTGACGGGTCGATGGCGGCCTTCGCGCCCGGTGCCTCCTCGGCGAACTCCTCCCAGGAGGAGAGCCAGGTGTTGGCCTCGCTGCGTCGGGCCACCGGCACCACGATGCCGATCGTGCCGGAGACGTGCTTGCGGATCGCGGTCACCTCGGCCCGCACCGTCGCCTCCAGGTCGGCCGTGTCCACCCGCAGGGTCTTCGGGTCCTCGCCGGTGGAACGGACCGCCTCGGGCAGGTCGGCGTCCAGCCCCACCCGCTCCGCGTAGGTGGCGGCGTGGGCGTAGATCTCGGAGGAGTTGCGGTAGTTCTTCGACAGGTGGAAGGCGTGGACGTCCTTGCCGGTCAGCGCCTCCTCGCGCGCCGCCACGGCCTCGGAGTACACCGGCCACGACGACTGCGCCGGGTCGCCGACGATGGTCCAGGACGCGGTGCGCCCCCGTCGGCCCATCATGCGCCACTGCATGGGGGTGAGGTCCTGCGCCTCGTCGATCAGGACGTGCGCGTAGGCGTCGTCCTCGATCCGGTGCGTCGGCGCGGTCCAGGCGCGACCGCGGGGGGCGAACTCCCGCTCCGAGGCGGTCATGACTTCCTGCAGGTCGCCACCGACGTGGTCGTCCAGGTCGTGGTCCTCGTCGGTGCGCTGCGGCACGTCGCCGATCGCGTAGCGCAGCTCGTCGAGCAGCGGCACGTCCTCGATGCTCATCGGCAGGCCCTCCGCCCACGAGGACGTGAGCAGCTGCTGCTCCTCGCGCGACAGCACGCCCTCGCTGACCCGGCCCAGGAACTCGGGCTCGTGCAGCCAGGTGATCACGTCGGCGGCGTCCAGCGGGGGCCACCAGTCGAGGGCGAACTGGACGAACTCGCGGCGGTCGAGCATGTCCTTCTCGAACAGGTTGCGACCCCGCTCCCGGCCGCGGTCGCTGCGCACCTGCTTCCACATCGCGTCCAGCAGCGTGGAGGCCACCTTCGGGATCACCTGGTTGCGGCGTCCCTGCGACATCAGCTGGCGGCGCAGGCGCCCCAGGGTGGCCCCGTCGAGCAGGATCTGGGAGTCGTACCAGAACGCCTTGAACTCACGCGGGGAACCGGGCGCCTGCTGGCGGGCGGTGCGGCGCAGCACCTCGGCCATCCGGCCCGCTCCCTTGACGTCGGCCACCGGCGGCACGTCGTGGCGGGTGGCGCGCACGCCACCGACGACCTCGCCGAGGGAGCGGAGTGCCACCGCGGTCTCGCCGAGGCTGGGCAGCACCCGCTCGATGTAGCGCATGAAGACGCCCGAGGGGCCGACCACCAGCACGCCGCCGGACTCGTAGCGGCGTCGGTCGGAGTAGAGCAGGTAGGCCGCGCGGTGCAGCGCGACCACGGTCTTGCCGGTGCCGGGGCCTCCGGAGATCTGCACGACCCCCTTGCCCGGGGCGCGGATCGCCTTGTCCTGCTCGGCCTGGATGGTCGCGACGATCGAGTGCATGGAGCGGTCACGGGCGCGGGAGAGCTGCGCCATCAGGGCACCCTCGCCGATCACCGGGAGGTCGGTCTCGACGGTGTCGTCGAGCAGCTCGTCCTCGACCCCGACGACGGTGCGGTGGTCGGCGCGCAGCACCCGACGCCGGACCACGCCGGACGGGGTGGCGGCCGTGGCCTGGTAGAAGACGGCGGCCGCGGGCGCGCGCCAGTCGATCAGCAGCGAGTCGTGGTTCTCGTCGCGCAGCCCGATCCGGCCGATGTAGCGCGGTTCGGGGTCGACCTCCTCACGCATGTCGAGGCGGCCGAAGACCAGCCCCTCGTGCGCAGCGTCGAGCTGGGCGATCCGCTTCGCGGCCTGGAACACCATCGCGTCGCGCTCCACCAGACCACCCTCGTGGCCCAGGCGCGCACGACCGTGGCCCTCGGTGGCCAGCTTCTGCGCGGACTGCGCCGAACGCTCGAGCTGGACGTAGACGCGGTCGACGAACGCCTGCTCGGCGGCGACCTCGCGTGCGATGAGTTCCTCGGACAACGTGCTCTCCACAGTGACTGGCCTAGCGGTATCTCTGACCCGGGCGGACCGACTCCCTCAGCGGTCCGGGCAAGTGGACAACACTACTCGGCCCCGGTACCGGGAAATACCGGGACCGGGGCCTCGAGGGCCAGCCGTCCTGGCTCAGTCCTGGCTCAGTCCTGCTGGGCCCAGGCCCACACCGCGGCCGAGTCGGCCTCCTGGTCGTCGACCGGGACCAGCTCGGCGTGCTCCACCCCGAGGGGCACCACGGTCAGCGTCAGCCCTTCGGGCGGGAGAGGAACGCCGTCATCGCCTCGCGTGCCTCGTCGGAGGCAAAGAGCCTCGCCGAGGTGGCGGCCAGGTGGTCGGCCTGGGCGTCGATCTTCTCCACCAGCGGGGCGTTGAGCAGCTTCTTCGTCTCGCGGATGCCCTGGTTGGCGCCGGTGACGACCTGCGCGACCAGCCGGTCGACGTAGTCGTCGAGGTCCTCGGCGGGGACGGCGGTGGTGACGAGCCCGAAGCGGGCCGCGTCGATGCCAGTGAAGGTCTCGCCGGAGAGGGCGGCGAGCGAGGCGGCGCGGTTGGTCATCCGGTGGAAGACGCTGAGGCTGATCGCGGCCGGGGCGAGCCCGAGCTTCACCTCGGTGAGCGCGAAGGTGGCCCCCTCGGCGCTGATTGCGATGTCGGCGGCGGCAAGTCGGAGGCCAAGCGGGCTTAGGAAGACAATAGAGAGGGACAACTCCTTGGCTCGCAGA
>JAZQNT010000664.1:0-6222 GCA_045627505.1 Nocardioides sp. | reverse complement strand
ATTCTCCCCGTCTTCTCGCGGCGCGGGCCCCCCCGCCCGCGCGCGCGGCCGCGGGCTCCTCCTGTCTCGACCCGGTGCCGGGTGGCGCGACCGAGGTCAGGCGAGCAGGCCCACCATCACCGCAGCCGCCCACCAGACCTGGGCCACGCCGGTGGCGCCCAGGACCGGAATCAGCGCAGGACCGCTGGCGCCGCCGAGCACCGCCCGGCACGCCGGGACGGTGCGCAGGCCGAAGACCAGTCCGACCAGCACCAGCCAGCGGGTCTGCGCCGCGAGCACCACCACCGCGATCGCGGCCAGCACCACCAGCAGCACGTAGAACCGCCGGGTGCGGGCGTCGCCCAGGCGCACCGCCAGGGTGCGCTTGCCCGAGACCGTGTCGGTGGGGATGTCGCGCAGGTTGTTGGTCACCAGGACCGCGCAGGAGAGCGCGCCGATGCCGACGCCGCACCACAGGGCGGCCCACTCGAAGGTCTCGGTCTGGACGAACGTGGTGCCGATGACGGCCACCAGGCCGAAGAAGACGAAGACCATCACCTCGCCCAGGCCGATGTAGCCGTAGGGGTTCTTGCCGCCGGTGTAGAACCAGGCCGCGAGGATGCAGACCGCGCCCACCGCGAGCAGCCACCACGCCGTGGTGGCGGCCAGGGCCAGTCCGGCCAGCCCGCCCACGCCGAACGCTGCGAAGGCCGCCCGCTTCACCGCCGCCGGGGTGGCGCGTCCGGACCCGACCAGACGCATCGGGCCGACCCGGTCGTCGTCGGTGCCGCGGATACCGTCGGAGTAGTCGTTGGCGTAGTTGACGCCCACCTGCAGGGCCAGGCTCACCACGAGCGCCAGCAGCGCCTTCCACCAGACCGCGCCGTCGATGTACGCGGCGACCGCGGTGCCGGCGAGCACCGGGGCAATGGCGGCCGGCAGGGTGCGGGGACGGGCGCCCTGGATCCAGTCGGTGAGGGTGGCGGCGCTGCCGCCGCGCTCGGGGTGACTGCCGGGGGCCTTGCTGGCGTCGTTGTTCTCCACCCGGCGATTCTCGCAGGCTCGGCAGCCGGCGGCGCGAGGGGTGAAGGGTGCCCGAGTTACCGTCGCCGCATGACGTGGGTGCGGGGGACGAGGATCGTCGCCGTCGTGGTGGGCGTGTTCCTGCTGCCGGCGCTCGTGGTCCTCGCCCACCTCCAGGACACGCGCACCGAGCCGGCGTCCGAACCGAGCCCCTTCATCGACTGCCGCCCGTACTCCGAGCCGACGTCGGTGAAGCAGATCAACGCGTTCATCCGCACCCAGCGCTCCACTCCCGGGTTTGCCGGCGGGGACGTGGGCGCGAGCACCGAGCTGGCCGACGGACGGAGCTTCTGGGTCTTCGGTGACACCCTGCGCGACGCCGACCCCGGCGAGCCGTCGATGGTGCGCAACTCGATCCTGCTCATGGGGGACGGGTGCGCAGGCGTCTACCGCCCGGCCACCGGGGGAGCGGCGATCCCGGACCGGGACGACGGCGTCGGGTACTGGCCCACCACCGTCGACTCGATGCCGGACGGCCAGGGCGGTACCCGGGTGGTGGTGGGGTTGATGCGGATCCGCCCCACCGGGAACGGGGTCTGGGACTTCGAGATCGTCGGGGCCAGTGCGGCCCGGTTCCAGGTGCCGGCCAACGACGTCCCCGAACTGGTCGGCGTGTACGACATCGGGCTGGACGACCCGGACATGTCCAAGCCGCTGTGGAGCGCCGCCGCGGCACTCGCGGACGACGGGACCGTCTACCTCTACGGCACCGCCAACCCGGGGCGACCCATGGTGTTCGGGTACTCCCTGCACGTGGCCCGCACCACGGTGCCGGGCCTGACCGACCAGTCCAGCTGGGAGTACTGGGACGGCAGGCGGTGGGTGCGTGACGCCTCCGCCGCGGTCGCCCTGATCCCCGCCGACAACGGGGTGTCACGGGCGCTGTCGGTCTTCGAACGGGGCGGCACCTGGTACGCGGTGAGCAAGCAGGCCGACTACCTCGGCTCCCGGCTGGAGATCTGGAAGGCCCCCGCGCCGACCGGGCCGTTCACCGCGACCGGCTCGGTCGCCGACCTGCCGTCCGACGACCGGACGATCACCTACCTGGCCCTGGCCCACCCCGAGCTCCTCGCCGAGGACGGCAGCGTCGTGGTGAGCTGGAGCGTCAACTCCACCGACCCGAGCGTGGTGCAGCGCGACCCCACCGTCTACCGGCCGCAGTTCCGCCGGGTGCCGCTGCCCTGACGTGGTGCGACCGCCGCTGGTGGGTCCCGCTGGAGGGTTCAACGCTGGAGGCTCCCGTGGGCGGTCGGCGGTGCGCGATAACCTCGGGGCGTGGAGTTCCTGCGCCCGCCCGTCGACCCGGCCGCTTGCGTGGCGGCACTGCGCACCTGGTTGGAGGCTGAGAAGGCGCCACCGCTGCTGATCACCACCTCCGGCTCCACCGGACGGCCCAAGCAGGTGCTGCTCAGTCGTGACGCGGTGCTGGCCTCGGTGCGCGCCTCCGCCGCCCGGCTGGGCGGGCAGGGACGCTGGGCCCTGGTGCTGCCCGCCTCCTACGTCGCGGGAGTGCAGGTGATCTGCCGCTCCCTGGTTGCCGGGCACGACCCGGTGCTGGGCACCTGGTCCGACGAGCGCGGACCGGCGTCCTGGACCTCGCTGGTGCCCACCCAGCTGCACCGGCTGATGGACTCCGCCGCCGACGTCGCCGCGCTCGCCGCGATGGACGGCGTGCTGCTGGGCGGCGGACCGATCGATCCCGACCTGCGGGCCCGGGCCGAGGCCGCGGGCATCCGCGTGGTGGCCACCTACGGTGCCTCGGAGACCGCGGGAGGGTGCGTCTACGACGGCCTGCCCCTGGACGGGGTGGCGGTGGCGATCGGGGCCGACGGACGGGTGCGCCTCGGCGGGCCCACGATCTTCTCCGGCTACCTCGACGAGCCCGAACTGACCCGGGAGACGCTGGTGGACGGGTGGTACCTGACCTCCGACCTCGGCCGTCTCGACGAGGACGGGCACCTGCAGGTCCTGGGCCGCGCCGACGACGTGGTCGTCTCCGGCGGACTCAACGTGCCGTTGCCCGCCGTGCGGGCCGCGCTGCGCAGCCACCCCGCGATCGACCAGGTGGAGCTGGTGGGCGTGCCCAGCGAGGAGTGGGGCACCGAGGTGGTGGCGCTGGTGGTGGCCTCCGGGCCGGTGCCCGGGCTGGCCGAGCTGCGGGACCACGTCGCCGCGCAGCACCCACGGGCCTGGTCACCTCGCCGCGTGGTGGTGCTGGACGAGCTGCCGCTGCTCGGCAACGGCAAGGTCGACCGTCAGGAGCTCTCCCGGCTCGTCGCGGCGAAGGGTGCCCGGGCATGAGCGTGCACGTGTGGTCGGTGCCGCTGCGCAACCGGTTCCGTGGGATCACGGTGCGCGAGGGCGTCCTGCTGAGCCGCGTCGGCGAGGACGGCGTCGAGCGGTGGGGCGAGTTCAGCCCCTTCCTGGAGTACTCACCCGAGGTCGCTGCGCCGTGGCTGCGCTGCGCCGAGGAGGCGGCCAGCGGACGCCTGCCCGCACCGGTGCGGGACAGCGTGCCGGTCAACGTCACCGTCCCGGCGGTCGACCCGCAGCGCGCCCACGAGATCGTCCGCTCCGGGGGGTGCCGCACCGCCAAGGTGAAGGTCGCCGAACCGGGGCAGAAGCTGGGGGACGACATCGCCCGCCTCGAGGCGGTGCGCGACGCGATCGGACCGGACGGACGGATCCGGATCGACGTCAACGGACTCTGGGAACCCGCCTTCGCGGTGGCCTCGATCCCCGTGCTGGACCGGGCGGCCGGCGGTCTGGAGTACGTCGAGCAGCCGGTGGCGGACGTCGAGGACATGGCTGCGGTGCGCCGCCGTGTCGACGTCCCGATCGCGGCCGACGAGTCGATCCGTCGGGCCGAGGACCCCTACCGGGTGCGCGACCTGGGCGCCGCCGACATCGCGGTGCTCAAGGTGCAGCCGCTGGGCGGCGTCGCGGCCTGCCTGCGGATCGCCGAGGAGATCGGTCTCCCGGTGGTGGTCTCGTCCGCGCTGGAGTCCAGCGTCGGCATCGCCGCCGGGGTGGCGCTGGCCGCTGCCCTGCCCGAGCTGCCGTACGCGTGCGGGTTGGCGACCGTGCAGATGTTCACCGATGACCTGACCGACGAATCGTTGCTGCCGGTCGACGGCACCCTGCCGGTGCGCGACGTCGTGGTCTCGGCCGAGGCGCTGGCACGTCTGGCCGCGCCCCCCGAGCGGGTCTCCCACTGGGAACGGCGAATCGCCGCGGTGCGCGCGGTGGGGGAGGATCACTCCTCGTGAGTGACTCCACCCTGCTGGCCCGCGAGGTCGTCAACGCCCTGGTCGGTGCCGGTGTGCGTGAGGCGGTGCTCGCCCCGGGGTCGCGCAACGCGCCCCTGTCCTTCGCCTTGCTGGCCGCCGAGCAGGCGGGCGCCCTGCGCCTGCACGTGCGGGTCGACGAGCGCAGCGCGGGCTTCCTGGCCCTGGGCCTGAGCCGGGCCTCGGGTCGACCGGTGGCCGTCGCCTGCACCTCGGGCACCGCGGTGGCCAACCTCGCCCCGGCAGTGCTGGAGGCCCACCACGTCGACGCCCAGGTGGTCGTCCTGGCCGCGGACCGCCCCGAGGTGCTGCGGGGCACCAGCGCCAGCCAGACCACCGATCAGCGGGGCCTGCTGCGCGCGCCCTTCGTCGACCTGCACGACGCGGCCCAGGTGCGGGGGCGGCTGGGCGCTGCACTGGCCGCAGGCGGCCCGGTGCACCTCAACCTGCAGTTCGCCGAGCCGCTCACCCCCAGCGGCGACGACTGGGCCCCGGACCGGGTGCCCGCCGCCGCCGGGTTCGCCGACGTGGCACCGCGCCACTCCCGCGACTCCGTCCTGCTCGAGCACGGTCCCCGGACCGTGGTCGTGGCCGGGGACGAGGCGGGCGGTCGGGCCAGGAACATCGCCGAGCGAGGCGGGTGGCCGCTGCTGGCCGAGCCGAGCTCGGGAGCCCGCGGCGGGGCGCACGCGTTGCGCACCTACCGGCTGCTGCTCGGCACCCCGTTGGGTGCGGAGGTCGAGCGTGTCGTCCTGCTGGGCCACCCCACGCTGAGCCGCCCCGTCGCCCGACTGCTGGCCCGCGGCGAGGTCGAGGTCGTGGACGTCGACTCACGCTGGGCGCCCCGACCGTTCGACGTGGACCTCAGCGCCGACGACGTCGAGATCCCCGAACCCGACGAGGCGATGCGAGAACGCGACGTCGACTGGCTCGAGCGCTGGCGCAAGGCCGACTGGGGCCTGGGCATGAGCATCGACGCGATGCTCGCCGAGGACGACCGGACTGACCCGCACCGGGTGGCGGCGGCCGTCGCGCGCGCCGTGGGCGGCTCTGACCTGCTCTTCGTCGGGCCGTCCAACCCGATCCGCGACCTCGACCTGATGGCGCCGGTCCGGGGCCGGGCGCCCCGGGTGCTCTCCAACCGTGGCCTGGCCGGGATCGACGGCGTCGTCTCCAGCGCGATCGGGGCGGCCCTGGCCGCGCAGTCGGCGGGGACCTCGCGGGTGCTCGCCCTGATGGGCGACGTGACCTTCCTGCACGACGCGAACGGCCTGGTGATCGGCCCCGACGAGCCGCGCCCCGACCTGACGATCGTGGTGGTCAACGACGACGGCGGATCCATCTTCGCCGTCCTCGAGCAGGGAGCGCCGGAGTACGCCGACTCCTTCGAACGGATCTTCGCCACGCCCCACCACGTGGACCTGGCCGCGTTGTGCGCCGCCACCCGGACCCCGCACTGGCGGGTGGAGTCGGTGCTCGAGCTCGAGCACGCCCTGAGCCAGCCCGCGCGGGGGATCGAGGTCGTCGAGGTGCGGGTGCCGCGGGCGGACCGGCGTGAAATGGACGGACGGATCAGGGCGTTGGCTGATCAGGACTGACGTCCCGGCGAACGCCCTGACCCGTCCGGTCAGGTGCTGCAGGTGGTGGGCTGGGCTCAGTTCCCGTTGGTCTCCCAGACGCGCACCCAGTCGACGTTCATGTGCTGGGGCAGGTTCTTGTCACCCTTGAGCAGGGAGATCTCGTAGTCCGAGGAGAGCAGGGACAGGGCCAGGTACTGCGGCTGGCCGGAGACGCCCTTCGTGCTGCGCCAGGTCTCCTTGCCGTCGATGCGGAAGATGTACTGCGTGGGGGTCCACTCCACCGAGAAGACGTG
>JAZQNT010000663.1:0-8477 GCA_045627505.1 Nocardioides sp. | reverse complement strand
ACGGAGCAGGCCCGGCTCAAGGCCGCCCGCGACTCCGTGCGGGACCGGCTCTACCCCGTCAAGCAGCGTCAGACCGAGCTGCGTCGCGAGCGGGAGACCTTGCTCAACACCGCCGGTCGGGTGCCGGCCCGGATGCACGAGCTGCGCGAGGAGGTCGCCCGCGCCAGTGGGATCGACGTCTCCGAGCTGCCGTACGTGGCGGAGCTTGTCGACGTCCAGCCCGACGAGTCGCGCTGGCGCAACGCGATCGAGACCGTGCTGGGCGGCGCGGCCCGACTGCTGCTGGTGCCCGAGGACAAGCTCCAGCAGTTCTCCACCGCGATCGACGGCCTGCGCCTGCGCGGGCGCCTCACGTTCGAGGGCGTGGAGCTCGACGTGCCCGACCAGGGGCCGCAGGACCCCGACTACGTGGCCGGCAAGCTGGTCTTCAAGGACTCCCCGTTCTCCGGGTGGGTGCAGTGGTACCTGCAGGCACCGGAGCGCAACGCGCTCTGCGTGGAGGGTGCCCACGGACTCGACGGCGACGGCTACCGCGTCACCCTGGCCGGCCAGACCCGCAGCGGCATGCGCGGCACGCACGGTCGCGGCGACGCCCGCAACATCATCGGCTTCTCCAACGAGGAGGCGATCGCCGAGGCCGAGACCGACCTGGAGGAGCTCGAGCGAGAGCTGGAGCAGATCGACGCCGAGGTGGCCGAGCTCGAGCGCGAGGAGCGGGTGCTCCAGCGGCGTCGATCCGCCTACGAGGCCCTGGTGCTGGTGCGTTTCGACGACGTCGACACCGACGGCTCGGAGCGTCGCATCGCCGAGCTCGAGCAGCGGCGCGCGGAGATCCTGGAGGCCGACGACGAGCTCAAGGTCCTCGAGGCCCAGATCCGTGAGCTGGCTGCCCGCCTCGAGACGGTGCGCAAGGAGCACTACCGCCTCGAGCAGCAGCAGCGCGACCTCGCGGCCAGGCACGCCGACCTGGTCGATGACGAGGACGCGGTCAAGGACCGTCTGGAGGCGGTCGAGAACTCCGGCGCGGTGCGGCTCAGCGACGACCAGGCGGACAGCCTGACCGAGGAGTTCGTGGCCGCGGTGGCTCCCGGTGACCCCGAGGAGATCGACCGGTTCACCGAGAACGCCCAGCGGCTCACCCAGCGACTGCACGCGGCGGTGGAGGAGGCCGAGTCGGAGGTCCGGCGGGTCGACGAGGAGCTGGCGCAGATCTTCCGCCTCTACAAGGTGCAGTGGGACTCGCCCAACCTGGGTCAGGGGCCCGATGCCTACCCCGACTTCGCCCGCATCCTCGAGGAGATCCGCGGCACGGGCCTGGCCCAGCGTCGTGCGGAGTGGCGCCGTCGCCTGACCCAGTGGAGCGGGCAGGACCTGGTACCCCTGGTGGGTGCGATGGCCTCCTCGGTCGAGGAGATCGAGGACCGTCTGGAGCCGATCAACCAGATCCTGCGCCGGATCGAGTTCGGTGCCTCGGGTGACCGGTTGCGCATCCGCCTGCGCCGTCTCGCCCCGGCCCACGTCACCGCCTTCATGCGGGACCTGCGCCGGCTCGCCTCCGAGGCTCCCGCGGACCTCGACGAGACGGGCCTGGAGAAGCGCTTCCACGACCTGCGCCGGTTCATGGACCAGGTGCGCCGCCCGGCGCAGACCCTGGACGGCACCTCGGACCGTGACCGGCTGCTCGACGTGCGCCGCCACGTCGAGGTCAGCGCCGAGCGCTACGACCACACCACCGGCGAGGTGCGCGCCACCTACCGCACCCTGGGCGAGAAGTCCGGTGGCGAGAGCCAGGAGCTGGTGGCGTTCATCGTCGGCTCGGCGCTGCGCTTCCGCCTCGGTGACGAGATGCGCTCTCGCCCGCGGTTCGCGCCGGTCTTCCTCGACGAGGGCTTCGTCAAGGCCGACTCCGAGTTCGCCGGACGAGCGGTCCGGGCGTGGAAGGAGTTGGGGTTCCAGCTCGTCATCGGTGTGCCCCTGGACAAGGTGACCGGCCTGGAGCCGCACATGGACGAGCTGCTGGCGATCACCAAGAACTCCAGCACCCACCAGTCCTGGATCACCCCGATCATGGACGCGGTGCGCCGGGGTGTCCTGGGCTGATCCGGGGCTGATCCTGGGCTGAACATGGCGCCCCGAGTGACCCCGACGACACTCCCTTCCCACGGTGCGCGGCTCCCGTTACGTTGAGTTGATGTTCGGTGAAACGAGGGAGGCTCCCGGTGCGATCGGTGACGACCGTGGAGCGCATGGGGGCCAGCGATGACCGGACCTGACCTGGTGGTGATCGGCGGCGGTCCACGAGCGTTGCAGGCGCTGCTCAGCCTTGACGACCAGCTGGCCGACCTCGGTGCGTCCGGCGTTCTCGTGGAGGTGCACGACCCGGCGGCCCTGGGCACCGGGGCGGTCTGGTCACCGACGCAGGCGCCGCACCTGTTGACCCCCTTCGATGCGACCCCGGTGGACTTCTCCAGCCGTTCCGGGCTGGTCCCGGACAGCTACCGCGAGTGGGAGGAACGGAGCGGTTCCGTCGCGGTGGCCCATCCGCCGCGGGCACGGGTGGGCGAGTACCTCAGGTGGGTCTTCGAACGCCTGAGTGAGTCACCGCGCCTGAGCCTGCGGCACGTGGACGAGCGGGTGGAGTCGGTGAAGCGCGTGATGGGCGGGTGGCAGGTGGTGGACGCCTCCGGTGCCTCCACCGAAGCCCGCGAGGTGTTGCTGTGCACCGGTCAGGTGGGGGCCGCGGGGCCGGACCACGCGACCCTCGCCACCGAGCACGGGAACGCGGGCGCCGGACGTCGGGTGGCGGTGCGGGGGGCCGCACTGACGGCGATGGACGTCGTGCTCACCCTGACTGCCGGACGCGGTAGCCAGTGGCAGGAGGCGCCTGTGGGGTCGGGTCGGGTCTGGCTGGGATCCGGGCGTGAGCCGGCCCGCATCACGCTCGTGACCGGACCGCAGGAGCTGATGATGCCGCGACCGGTTCTCCACGACCCCCTCGTGACGGCGGCCGTGACGTCGGTGACCAGGCGCTGGAAACCCGAGAGCTCGCCCGGCGAGGCCTGGTGGACGGTGCTGGTGGACGCCGCCGTGGCCGCGGGCGCCACGCAAGGACGGGTGGTGGAACGATCCGCCGCGCTGGCGGTGCTCGACGAGGGTCGAGGACGGGGCGACTGGAAGGTGCGGTGGGAGCTCGACCTGGCCCGGGCCACGGGGGAGTACGCCGACCTCGACGTGATCGGCGAGGCTGCGTGGTGGTTGGGCCGCGCCTGGGTGGCAGGTCAGGTCCCGATGGTGGCGTCGTTGGCACGCTCGCACAAGGTGGAGGAGGAGTGGGCGCAGTGGCGGGCACGCTCAGCGCGCCTGCGCTGCTGGGCCTTCGGCCCGCCGGAGGAGACGGTGCGGCGGTTGCTGGCGCTCGGCGAGGCCGGGGTGCTCGAGGTCTCCGAGACCGAACCCGAGGACGCCCACCTGTCGATCGACGCCGCCTCCGCCCCGCCCGGGGTCCGGGCGGAGGTCTGGTCCACGGTTCCCGACGCCCTGTGGGCCGCCTTGCTGCACGAGGGGCACGCCTCGATCCGGCCCGGGGACCGTGGTGTCTGGACCCTGTCGGACGGCGTCTGCGTGCGTCAGGACGGTCAGCCCTCCTTGGGCCTCAGCGCGCTGGGCAGCCCCACCGAGGACCCGGTGATCGGTCACGACATCTGGCTGCGGAAGCTGCACCAGGACGTGGACCGGTGGGCCGAGGCCTTTGCCGGCCGGGTGGCTGGCGCGCCTGCGAGCGTCGTGGAGGCGATCACCCCGGACACCGCCGGAGCAGGATCCTCCGCCTAGAATCGGGGCATGGCTGACTCCCTTCCCCCGTGCCCGCAGTGCTCCTCCGCGTACACCTACGAGATGGGTGACCTCCTCGTCTGCCCCGAGTGCGCACACGAGTGGTCGCCGTCCGAGGTTGCTGCGCAGGAGGCCGCCGCGGCGGTGAAGGACGCCGTGGGCAACGTGCTCTCCGACGGGGACACCGTCACCATCGTCAAGGACGTCAAGGTCAAGGGCGCCGGCGGCGGAACGATCAAGGTCGGCACCCGGGCCAAGGGCATCCGGATCGTCCAGGGCGTCGGCGACCACGACCTCGAGGGCAAGGTCGACGGGTTCGGTCAGCTCCAGCTCAAGTCGAGCATCGTCAAGAAGGTCTGAGGCGCTCGACGCTCAACGGGCGGATGACTGCCCGCGCTGCCAGGAGTCGAGCACCATCAGCGTCTTGGTGCCGATCACCTGGCCGCCGCGACGGATCTGGTCGATCACCTGGTGCAGGTGGCCCAGGTCGTCGAGCCGGAAGTGCACGATCGCGTCCGGGTCCCCGGCCACGGTGTAGACGGCCGTCACCTCCGGGATCCCCTTCACCGCGGCGGTGATGTCGGCGACCTTGGTGTCGCCGGCGAACCGCAGCTCGGCGAAGGCCTCGAAGGTGGGGGTGAGCGCGCTCTCGTCCACCACGGCTGTGTACCCGGTGATCACCCCTCGCTGTTCCAGGCGTTCGATCCGTCGACGGACCGGGCTGGGGGAGAGGCCCACCAGGTCGGCGATCTCCTTGACCGTGCGCCGACCGTCCTCGATGAGCAGGTCGAGGATCTGACGGTCGAGGTGATCGATCTCGCTGGTGGCCACGGACCGACTGTAGCGTTCTCGCGCTCTTTTCAGCCTCGTACGCCCGCAGTTCGTGAGGGATAACGCCTTTCCGGAGGCGTTCAGCGCCCTTTGCTTGCGCCCGGGGTGGCTTCATTCAATTCTGTACATGTTGTACTGAGAGAAATGGAGCTCCGTCGTGACCCTCGACGCCACCCCCCAGCCGCTGACCGGACAGGTCGGCTCCCTCGGGTCCGCTGACCTCGCCACCCTGCGCGAGATCTCGCAGCGGGTGCTGTGGCTCTCCTCGGCGATGATCAACGAGGCCAACCGCGGTCGCGTCAACACCTCTGGGGTCAAGGTCGGCGGCCACCAGGCGTCCAGCGCCTCGATGGTCGACATCATGGTCTCGCTCTGGTTCTCCGAGCTCACCCAGTACGACCGCGTCTCGGTGAAGCCGCACGCCTCGCCCGCGCTGCACGCGATCAACCACCTGCTGGGCGACCTGGACGCCAAGTACCTGCCCACCCTGCGGGAGAAGGGTGGGCTGCAGTCCTACCCGAGCCGGCTCAAGGACCCCGACACCGTCGACTTCTCCACCGGTTCGGTGGGCATCGGCGCCACCGCCGCGCTCTGGGCCGCGATGTCGCACCGCTACGTCACCTCCCGCTTCCCTGACGCCCCGAAGGCCGGTCGCTTCATCTCGCTGCTCGGTGACGCCGAGCTCGACGAGGGCGCCATCTGGGAAGCGGTCGCCGACCCGGCCGTCGCCTGCCTGGGCGAGCTCCTCTGGATCGTCGACCTCAACCGTCAGTCGCTCGACCGCGTGGTGCCCGACGTCCAGACCCACCGCCTGCAGGGCATGTTCGAGGCCGCCGGCTGGCAGGTCATCACGCTCAAGTGGGGCTCCACCATCTCCGCGCTCTTCGAGCGACCGGGCGGCGCCGAGCTGCGCAAGCGCCTCGAGGACATGCCGAACGAGGAGTACCAGCGCATGCTGCGTGCCCCCAAGGACGAGGTGGCCGACCGGATCACCGGCGCCGACGGCACCCCGGCGCTGCGTGAGCTGCTCGCCGCGGTCACCCCCGACGAGCTCGCCGTGGCGATCCGCGACCTGGGCGGCCACGACATCGGCCTGCTGCTGGACGCCTACCGAGCCGTCGACGACACCCGCCCGACGGTGATCTTCGCCTACACCGTCAAGGGTCGGGGCCTGCCCACCGAGGGCCACCCCAACAACCACTCGGCGCTGATCACCGAGGCGCAGATGCTCGAGCTCGCCGCGGCGTCCGGCGTCGACCCGGCCACGCCGTGGGAGCCGCTGCCGGCCGACTCCGCCGCCGCCTCCCTGTGCCGTGCCCGTGGCGAGGAGCTCAAGCGCGACCACGTCACCCCGACCCCCAAGATCTCCGTGCCGGGGACGATGGGCCGGGCACACCGCGCGCCGATCTCCACCCAGGCGGCGCTGGGCCGCTTCCTCACCGACCTCACCCGCGAGGCGCCCGAGGTCGCCGAGCGTGTGGTCACCTGCGCGCCCGACGTCGCGTCGTCCACCAACCTCGGTGGCTGGATCAACAAGACCGGCGTCTGGTCGGTCAACGACCGTCGCGACTGGTTCGCCGACGACTCCGAGCGGGTCCTCAAGTGGTCGGAGGGCACCGACGGCCAGCACATCGAGCTCGGCATCGCCGAGGTCAACCTGGTCTGCCTGCTCGGCGAGCTGGGCGCCACCTGGTCGCGCTGGGGCGAGCGCCTGATCCCGATCGCCACCGTCTACGACCCGTTCATCCCGCGCGCCCTGGAGCCGTGGTCCTACGGCATCTACTCCGGTGGCCAGTCGATCATCATCGGCACCCCGTCCGGCGTCACGCTGGCCCCCGAGGGCGGCGCCCACCAGTCGATCTACACCCCCTCGATCGGGCTGGAACAGCCCCAGTGCATCGCCTGGGAGCCGGCGTTCGCCCAGGACCTGGAGTGGACGATGCTGGCCGCGATGGAGCAGGTGGGCGTCGAGGGCGGCACCTCGTCCTACTTCCGCCTCACCACCCGTCCGTTGCCGCAGGACCTGGCCAGCCTGCCGACCGAGCCGGCCCTGCTGGAACGTCGCCGTAAGCACGCGGTGGCCGGTGGCTACCGCCTGACCGCCCACGACCCGGCGACCGAGCAGGTCACCCTGGTGGGTGTCGGCGCGATCATGCCCGAGGTGATCAAGGCCGCCGAGACGCTGGCTGCGCAGGGCATCACCGCAGGGGTGGTCTGCCTGACCAGCCCCGACCTGGTCTTCCGTTCCTTCAACCGCCGCGGCAGCATCGGCGGGGGCACGGCGAAGGCCGGGGGCGACATCGTCGACGTCCTGTTCCCCGAGCAGCACCGGGCGCCGATCGTCACTGTCATGGACGGGCACCCGCACACCCTGTCGTTCCTCGCCGGTGTGCGCGGCGACCGGATCAAGTGCCTGGGCGTGAGCGACTTCGGCCAGTCCAGCAGCCTCGAGGACGCCTACGCGCTGCACGGCATCGACACCGAGGCCGTCGTCGACGCAGCCCTGGGCCTGCTCGGCCGCTGAGCCGGAGGGACACCCGACCTCGGCAGGGCGGACCTCTTCAGGGGCGGCCGAGCCACCCCATCTCCTCGCCGCCGTGCAGCAGCGGGGTCCAGGTGGGGGTGTCCGAGGGCAGGACCTGCAGCAACGCACGGACCTGCCCGGCGAACACCTGGTCGCGTGGCGCCAGCAGCGCACTGAAGCGCTCGTCCAGCAGCCAACGGTCGGGTCGGGTCGCGTGCACGCAGATCCGGTCCAGGAGCAGCAGCAGCGTGCGGTGGAGCTCCGCCGGTCCGTGCTCGTCGGCCGATTCGCCCACCCGTACCTGCTCCAGGCGGTCACCCCACAGGGCGGCGCTGGCCGTGCGTCCCTCCGGCTCGAGGTCGAGCAGGGTGCCGCACCTGGCGGCGGGCACCTCGTCGTCGGGACGGCGCAGCGCGCTGAGCAGCTCCGGCTCGTCCAGGTGTGAGCCCACCACCAACAGGTGCCGGGTCAGGGTCAGGCCGCGCAGCAGCGACACCGACGGCGCCGCGTCGTCGGGGCCGACCAGGCACAGGTCCCGCGGGTGGTCGAGGTCGCCGCGGGTCTTCGCCACCCACGCGGGCGCCGCGGTGTCCCGCGACCACGGCAGCACCGCCGGGACGTCGTCGTGCACCTCGGTCAGCGCCCGCTCGAGCAGGGTGTCCTGAGCCGTGGTGACGAATTCATGGGCGCCGCTGGCGGCCAGCAGTGCGTGCACCAGGCCGGGACGTTCCACGCGGGCGACGATCGAACGGAGCAGGACCCGGCCTCCCTCCTCGTCGTGCAGGCGGACGAGCTCGGCCAGCTCCGCGGCGCTCAGGCCGCGGGCGTCCTCGGGGTCGACCCCGTCGGTGGCTGCCGCGATCTCGGCCAGGGCCTCGTCGGGCGTCACGGCGCCGGCGGAGCATCCGGCCGAGGTGCCCAGGAAGACCCCCAGCTGGCCCCGCGAAGCGAGCACGCCCAACTCGACCGCGTGCGGCTCCAGGTGTTCGGGAAGATCCACCCAGTCGCGCCGGATCCACTGGGCCGCCGCGTACTCGCCGGGGTCCTGCGCGACGGGCACGACGTCGACGTCGTGCTCGTACGACAGCTTGCGCAACGTCTCCAGCAGCACCAGCAGCCAGGCGTGCGGAGCCAGGTCGGGGCTGTCCGCGCCAGCAGTGCCGGCACGCGGTGTGGGTACCGGCAGCACGGGCATAGCCAGCAGCGGCCGGGTGCGACCGCCACCCAGTGGGAGCTGCGCCACCGCGACGGCGGAGACCGCCCGACGCATCCGGGTCAGCACCTCCTCGGG
>JAZQNT010000662.1:0-2487 GCA_045627505.1 Nocardioides sp. | reverse complement strand
CGCTTCCGACGCCCTCCTTGGCCTTGCCCATGCCTTCCTCAGCCTTGTGCTTCCATTCCTCACCCATGGGTGCCTCCCTGGTTCGCTCGTGCTCACCTGCAGCCGGACGGCCACCTCGGCCACGCTAGCCTCCGGGACCGCCCTCGTGAAGGGCACCCGAGGGCCCGGGCGCAGGCCCGAGCACAGGGACAGAGCACAGGGACCGAGCCAGCACAGGGACCAGCAGACGGTCGACCAGGAACCTAGGCCGTGGCGATGTGCTCCAGGGCGCGCCGGTAGCCGTCCACCCCGTGACCGGCCACGGTCAGCACCGCGTGCGGCTCCACGTAGGAGGTGTGGCGCCAGACCTCGGGGCGTTCCTTCGGGTTGGACAGGTGCACCTCCACGAGCGGCGCCTCCAGCTGGGCACACGCGTCGTACAGGGCAAGGGAGTAGTGGGTCCAGGCGCCGGGGTTGATCACGACGGGCGTGGCCTCATCGGCCGCGGCGTTCAGCCAGTCGAGCATGACGCCCTCGTGGTTCGTCTGCCGGACCTCGACGTCAAGCCCGAGGGCCCGCCCCCACGTGAAGCACCTCTCGGCGAGCTCGGCGTGCGTCGTGGTGCCGTAGATCTCCGGCTGGCGACGGCCGAGACGGCCCAGGTTCGGTCCGTTGAGCACGAGCACCTTGCGCATGACGCCCCCTCAGGCCTTCGCGATCGCGGAGTAGGCGGCGCGCAGCCAGTCGTCCTTGGGGCCGGCGAGCACCACCGGGCGGCCCACGCCGTCCAGGACGAGAAGCCGGAGCTGGTCGCCACGGGTCTTCTTGTCCAGCTTCATCACCGACAACAGGTCCTGGAAGCTCGCGTCGTCATAGGCGACGGGCAGGCCGACGCGCGAGAAGGCAGCCCGGTGCCGGGCGACCTCGTCCGCAGTGAGCAGTCCGGCAAGGCGAGCCACCTCGGCGACGTACACGCAGCCGATGGCCACGGCTTCGCCGTGACGGACCTGGTAGCCCGAGGTCTTCTCGATCGCGTGCGCGAGGGTGTGCCCGTAGTTCAGCGCTTCACGCCCGGGGTGACCGTCCTTGCCACCGGTCTCCTTCAGGTCGGAGACCACGACGTCGATCTTGACCTTGATCGCACGCTCCACCAGCTCCCGGAGCTCGGGGGACGTGGCCGTCAGGTCCTCGGGAGCGGTGCGCTCCACGATGTCGAGGATCTCGGTGTCGGCGATGAAGCCGCACTTGACGACCTCGCCCAGACCGGCCACGAACTCGGCCCGCGGCAAGGTCTCCAGCACGGCGAGGTCGCAGAGCACGCCGGCGGGCTCGTGGAAGGCGCCCACCAGGTTCTTGCCGGCACCGGTGTTGATCCCGGTCTTTCCGCCCACTGCGGCATCGACCATGGCCAGCACGGTGGTGGGCACGTGCACGACCTTGACGCCACGCAGCCACGACGCCGCGACGAATCCGCCGAGGTCGGTGGTGGCGCCACCGCCGAGGGTCACCACCGCGTCGCTGCGGGTGAAGCCGGCCTCGCCGAGCGCCTCCCAGCAGTCGTTGGCGACCACTGCGGACTTGGCTTCTTCCCCGTCGGGGAGACCGAGCGCGAGCACGTCGTAGTGCTGGGCCAGCACGTCGGCCACCGGCTGCGCCAGCGCCCCCAGGGTGCCGGCGTAGAGGAGGGCTACCCGCTTGACGTCCTCTCCGAGCATCGCCGGGAGGCGCTCGGCCAGGTGGTGCCCCACCACGACGTCGTAGGGCGACGCGCCGCCCACGTGCAGGACGGTGGGTTCGGAGGGGTTCGGAACGCTCACTTCATCTCCTCGAGAATCTGGGCGACGACCTGCGCAGGTGTGCGGCCGTCGGTGTCCACGTGCACGTCGGCGACGGCCTCGTAGACGGGGGTGCGCTCCTCCAGGAGCTGCTTGACGCGTGCCCGGACGTTCCCGAGCAGCATCGGACGACTGGTGCCGAGACCGACGCGCTTGACCGCCTCGGTGAGGCCGACCTTGAGGAAGACCACGCGGTGGCCCCGGAGAGCCTCCTGGGTCCGTGGGTCGAGGACAGCTCCTCCGCCGAGCGCGAGCACGCCCTGGTGCTCGCTCAGGGCACGCGCCACCGCCTCGACCTCGCGCTCCCGGAAGTAGGCCTCGCCCTCGTCGACGAAGATGTCGCTGATGGCGCGCCCCTCGAGGGCCTCGATGTCGGCGTCGGTGTCGCGGACCTCGACGTCCCAGGCCTTCGCCAGGAATGAGGCCACGGTGGACTTGCCGGCCCCCATGGGGCCGACCAGCACCGCCCGCGGACGGTTGTTCACCGGAAGCTCAGGTTGGCGAGGTAGGACTCGTAGTTGCGGCGGGTCTCGGCCACCGAGTCGCCTCCGAACTTCTCGATCACGGCGTCGGCGACGACCAGCGCCACCATCGCCTCGGCGACGATGCCGGCGGCCGGCACCGCACAGACGTCGGAGCGCTGGTGGTGGGCCACTGCCTCCTCGCCGGTGCT
>JAZQNT010000661.1:0-5227 GCA_045627505.1 Nocardioides sp. | reverse complement strand
ATTCTCTTGTAAGTACAGTATGACAGTACTAATACTTCGAAAGGCTCTCCTGTGAACTGGCTCGACTTCGCCACCTTCGCCGCCGTTGCGGTTGCCGTGGTGGCGCTGCACTGGCTGCGTCGGCGAGACGTCAACTTCAGCCTGCTGACGCTGCTGGCGCTCCTCGTCGGTGTCCCGATCGGCATCCTGGGGGCGGGCCACGTGTCCTGGGTGGAGCCGATCGGCAAGATCTACATCAACGTCCTGCTGGCCGCCGTTGCGCCGCTGGTGATGGTCGCCATCATCTCGAGCATCACCCAGCTGGGGGACCTCGCGAAGCTGCGCACCATCGGCGTGCGCTCCGCCTTCTGGCTGCTGCTGAGCAACGCGCTCGGCGTCGTGCTCGCCCTCGGTGTGGGCCTCACCTTCCGCACCGGCAACGGTGTGGACGAGAGCCTCGGGGGCGAGGAGCTGTCGGTGCTGGAGAACTCGGTGCAGAACTTCGGCGAGGTGGTGGTGGGGTTCTTCCCCTCCAACATCGTCAACGACCTCGCGGGCAACCACATCGTCCCGATCATCCTGGTCTCGGTCACCGTGGCGGTGGCCTACCTGGCGATCGCCCAGACCGGCGAGAAGTCAGTGCTGCCGTTCGCGGCCGGGGTCGAGGCGCTCAAGCAGGTCATCTTCAAGGCTGTCGGCTACGTGATCGGCCTGACCCCGTACGCCATCGTCGCGCTGACCGCCACCGTGGTGGCCGGGACCAACGACCTGGGCGACAAGTTCTGGTCGTTGATCGGTCTGCTGGCCCTCACCTGGGCCACCTGCTTCGCACACGTCTTCGTCGTCAACGGGGTGCTGCTGCGCGTCTTCGCCGACGTCAACCCGGTGCGCTTCTTCCGCAAGTTCTTCCCGGCCACGGTCACCGCGTTCTCCTCGCAGAGCAGCGTGGGCACCCTGCCGGTCACCACCGACCTGCTGACCCGCAGGATCGGTGTCCACCCCGAGGTCGCGCACTTCACCGCGCCGTTGGGCACCACCATCGGCATGCCCGGGTGCGCCGGCATCTGGCCGATCCTGATCGCGGTGTGGGGCATCAACGCCTACGGCATCGACTACAGCCTGGCCGACTACGCGGTGCTGGCCGCCCTGGGCATCATCGTCTCGGTCGGCACCGCAGGGGTCCCGGGCGCCGCCACCGTCGCAGCCGTGACCGTCTTCGCCGCCGCCGGGCTCCCGCTGGAGTTCGTCGCAGTGACGCTGCCGATCAGCACCATCGCCGACATGGCCCGCACGGCCACCAACGTCACCGCCGCCGGGGTCAGTGCCACCGTCGTGGCGCGCCAGGTGGGGCTGCTCGACGACCGCGTGTTCGCCGCGGACGACGACGCCCCGGTCGCTGCCGCCGTTCCGGTGGCAGCTGGCTCGGACGGCCCGTGGACCGCCCCGGTCGGCGCCTGTGCCGTGCCGGGAGCTTCCACTCAGCCGGTCGGGGGCGGGCACCGGGCTGCACCGGCTGCCCCCGACCACCTCCCGGCTCCCTGAGCCGGCAGCACCACCAGCACATCACCAGCACACCAGCACCCGCGCCATCCGCGTCGTGTGACGTCACCGAGGAGATCACCATGAAGAAGACCGCCGCCGCAGCGCTCAGCGCCCTCGCGCTCGCCGCCGGTTCGATGATGCTGGCCGCCCCGGCGCACGCCATCACGAACCCCGCTGCCAACCCCAACCCGAAGACGGTCAAGGGCGACGACGGGAAGACCTACGAGGACGGTCGGGACACCCTGCCGGGCTACGACGACGAGGAGTGCTCCTACATCCCCGGCGCCTGGTACGACTTCGACAACAACCTGGTCCACTACGCCGACGGCCAGAGTGCGCGTTGGACGGAGTGGGAGCGCGTGGCCGGGTACCAGAAGTGGCTGGCCAAGAAGAACGCGACGAAGTCCTCCGGCTCGTCCAGCACCCCCAGCTCCGGTGGTACGAAGGGCTCGACCTCCACGGGGACCTCCTCCGGTTCCACGAAGTCGTCGACCGGCTCGACCACCACGAAGAGCGGCACGAAGTCGAGCGCCACGGCCAGCAGCCCGACGAAGAAGACCACCGAGGTGGCTCCCGCGAAGTCCGCCAGGAGCTCGGCCGCAGCGCCGCTTCCCTCCGACCGGGAGCAGCCGGTCGTCGACGGCGCCCTCGAGCCGGACGAGACCGCAGCGTCCGCCGAGTCGGAGGTCGCCGCTGCGGCGAAGCGTGCCGAGAAGAAGCGGGAGAAGAAGGAGGCGCGGGCCGCAGCGGCCCGGGCCGAGCTCGAGGCCGAGCAGGCGGAGCAGGAGACGGGACTGGGAGCTGACGCCCAGTCCGCCGACGCCCAGGCTTCGGACGCCCAGGCTGCGGACGTCCAGCCCACGGACGGAGCCACGCTCGACGCCCAGCTGACCTCGGGTGAGCTGCAGCCGCAGGCAGGGGCCGCCGCCGACACCACGGTCGCCGGGCTCGCCATCCTGGCCGCTCTGGCCGCCGTGGGTGCGCTCACCCTGGGTGGCTGGGGCGCCTTCGGGTCGCGTGGCAAGAAGGGGGTCTCGCAGTGACCGCCCGCCGATGTAGCCGCTGAACCGGCGCCGCCCGGACCGCACCGCCTCCGACGGGTCACCGACCCCTCGGCTGGGTGGAGTGCGCCCGAGGACGGCCCGGAGAGGCACCGCGGGGGGAGCGGTGCCGCCTCCCCAGCTCCCCGAAACCACCATTCGCAACGTCTTGCACAGGAGTCAGTACAGATGAACCTCCAGCTCTCCGGCGCCAACCGCGTCGTCGCCCGTCGCCGCATCGCCGCCGTGGTCACGGGTCTCGCCCTCACTGCCGGTCCGCTCGCCACCGGGCTCGGCGCCCTCAGCGCCGAAGCCGTCACCCCGCGTTCCGCGACCACCTCGGTGGACACGACCTACCTCAGCGACGCGCTGGGCCTGGCGTCCGACACCGTCCTCGAGACCGTCACCTACGACCGGTTCCAGTGGCTGCTGCAGCAGCCCGGGCAGTTCGCCTTCGTGGTCGGCTCCACCAGCGACGCCAAGTTCAAGGACAGCGTCCAGAAGGCGGCCACCGCCGCCAAGGCCGCCGGCGTGAAGAAGGTCTACTGGTTCGACCCGAACCTCTCCGGCCTGACCGGTGCGCAGAACCTGGACACGCGGGTTCCCGGTGACATCAAGCTCGCAGCCGACTCGCAGGCGATCTTCGGACGCGTCTGGGACAACGTCCTGGCACAGTACCTCGGCAACGGCACCCGGGCAGGCGTCGCGGCCAACGGCACCTCGGTGACGCTCGCGGCGGACGCCAGCGTGGTGAACGACGCCGTCGACCCGGTCTACGACGGGGTGGACGACGACGAGGCTGCCTTCATCCTCTACGACAAGGACAACGTGGCGGGTGGCAAGGCGGACAAGGTCGTGGACTGGGTCAACCTGTCCACCGCCACCGACGTCGCCGCCGAGGTCACCGCTGCGGTGGCCAAGGGAACCGGCGGCGCCGCCGGCGTCGACGCCCTGAGCCAGTTCCAGTGGTGGAAGGCGCAGACCAACGGTCGCCACGACCAGGCCTACCCCGACGACAACCGCTACGGCGGCGACATCATCACCGACGCCGACGAGGCCCAGGGCTGGCGCGTCCAGCAGGTCACCTACCCCGAGCTGCTGCACGTGCTGGACAAGAAGGAGGCGGGCGCCAACTTCGTCCTGCTCTTCGGCGGCACCTGGTGCCACAACACCCGGGCGGTGCTGAAGGACGTCAACCGAGAGGCGCAGGAGAACGGCGTCCAGGCCGTCTACAACTTCGACCTCGTGCTGGACGGCGCGATCGTGAACGGCGCCAACGGCGGTACCAACCCGATCCACGTCCGTGACAACGCCAACCGCACCAGTGGTGGGGTGAGCGTCACCAACTTCCGCCCGTCCCACCTGTACGGCGACCTCGTGCGCAAGCACCTGCAGAACGCCGTCACCGAGTACGACCCCAACACCGGCAACCGGGTCGCCTACTACCCGTCCGGTGACACGGCGGCCTTCCCGGACGTGGTGCGCAAGTTGCAGGTGCCGTTCCTGGTGAACTACGAGCGCGGCACCGCGAACGCTCCGTCCACCAAGGCGGTCAAGCGTCAGTGGATCCAGCAGAACACCGACTCCGCCACCGGTCTGCCGACCTTCAAGGAGTACATGTCCGAGTGGTGGTTCACGAACCCCTCGAAGCAGATCGGCCTCGACTTCGCGATCCCCGCGGACGAGAGCACGTTGACCCCTGAGCAGGCGTCGAAGCTCGAGACGGCACGGGCCAACGCCGCCTTCGGCCAGGAGGCCGTGGCCCAGCTCGGCACGTTCTTCGGCGGGCTGCCCGGGGCGGTCAAGGGCCGGCACACCGTCACCGCCAAGTCGGTGACCTACGGCGCCACCCCGAACGTGACCGTGGCTCTGGAGAACGACCACAACCGTCTGCCGTCGGGCACCGTGACCCTCAAGGTCGCGGGCAAGTCCTCCAACGCCGCGATCGCGGACAACCTGGCCACCTTCGCGCTGCCGAAGCTCCCGGCCGGCAAGCACGCCTTCACCGTCGAGTACGCCGGTGACAGCCAGGTGCTGGGCTTCTCCTCGGCCGGCAGCCTGACGGTGGCGAAGGCCAAGGTCGCCAAGACCAGCGGCGCGGTCAAGAAGGCCCCGACCACCAAGAAGGCCGGCTCCTACAAGGTCACCGTGGCCACCGCGAGCGGTCTCGCGAAGGCGACCGGCAAGGTGAGCGTCACCCTGAAGAAGGGCAAGACTTCGAAGAAGGTGACCGGGACCCTGAAGAAGGGCACCGTCACGCTGAAGGTCACGAAGCTGGCCAAGGGCACCTGGACGGCAAAGGTCGCCTACGCCGGCAACGCCAACTACTCCTCCGCCTCGGCCGCGGGTGCGAAGGTGGTCGTCAAGAAGTGACGACGTCCTGGGGGCGGACCGGCTTGCGCCGGCCGCCCTCGGGCATAGCGGTCATTGACGACATAACTGAATATGTCGGTGTCGAGCATCAGCCGTCTGCTCATCAGAAGATCTCCCGCGGCACGGACGGAACTTTGGACGAGCGATCTATCTCCAAATCACCCTCCTGCCGACGTGCATCATCAATCATGCCGTACAACTCAGAAACGGACAACTTGCTTTTGACCGGCCTCACCAAGATACCATCGCCGGAGGACTCAACCACAACATGAACGGAATTGAGTCTGAATTCG
>JAZQNT010000660.1:0-4935 GCA_045627505.1 Nocardioides sp. | reverse complement strand
CACGCCGGTCTCGCCCATCGCGTCGAAGCGACGTCGATGGGCCGCCCTCGCCGTCCTGATGCTGCCGGTGCTGCTGGTCTCGATCGACAACACTGCGCTCTCCTTCGCGGTGCCGTCCCTGGCCCGCGACCTGCAGCCCTCGTCCACCCAGCTGCTGTGGATCGTCGACGCCTACCCGCTGGTGCTCGGCGCGCTGCTGGTGACCATGGGCGCGCTGGGCGACCGGGTCGGGCGCCGCCGCATGCTGCTGCTGGGCGCCACCGGCTTCGCAGCCGTCTCCGCGCTCGCGGCGCTCCCCACCGACGCCTCCCACCTGATCGCGGCCCGGGCGCTGCTCGGCGTCTTCGGCGCCACCTTGATGCCGGCGACGCTGTCGCTGCTGCGCAACATCTTCGTCGACGACACCGAGCGTCGCACCGCGATCGCGGTCTGGGCCGCCGGGTTCTCCGGGGGCGCGGCGCTGGGGCCGATCGTCGGCGGCTGGTTGCTGGAGCACTACGAGTGGGGCTCGATCTTCCTGATGGCCGTGCCGGTCCTGCTGCCGCTGCTGGTGCTGGGTCCGGTGCTGCTGCCGGAGTCGCGCGACCCCGACCCGGGGCCGGTCGACCCGGTCGGCATCGCGCCCTCCGTGCTCGCCCTGGGCGCGGTGGTGTTCGCGATCAAGGCCGCGGGCGCCGGGACGGTCTGGTCGTGGTGGTGCCCGTCGTGCTGGTCGGCGTCGGTGCGGGCGTCGCGTTCGTGCGTCGGATGCTCGGACGTGCCCAGCCGATGCTCGACGTCCGGCTCTTCCGCAACCGGGTCTTCTCCGGCGCGCTGGCCTCGAACCTGGTGGCGATCTTCGCCTTCGTCGGGTTCATCTACTTCCTCTCCCTGCACCTGCAGCTGGTGGCCGGGTACTCGCCGATGGACGCCGGCTGGCTGATGGTCCCCGGACTGGCGACCACGGTGGTCTGCGGGCTCCTGGCGGTCCGGCTGGTCCGACCGCTGGGGGCCCATGGCGTGGTGGTGCTCGGCCTGCTCCTGGCCGCCGCCGGCTACCTGGTGGTGGCGCTGATGGGCTCGGGCGGTTCGCTCACCGCGCTGCTCGTCGGGTTCGTGGTGCTCTCCGCCGGGGTCGGGCTCTCGGAGACCATCTCCAACGACCTGGCGCTCTCCGCGGTGCCGCCGGAGAAGGCCGGAGCCGCGTCGGCCACCTCCGAGACCGCCTACGAGGTGGGCGCGGTGCTCGGCATCGCCGTCCTCGGCACCCTGCTCAACGTCGCCTACCGCACCGGCGTGGAGCTCCCCGCCGGGCTGGACGCGCACCAGGCCGGGCTCGCCGGAGACACCCTCGCCGGTGCCGCCGAGGTGGCCGAGAAGCTGCCCGCCAGCGTCGGCGAGGCTCTGATGACCTCGGCCGCGCAGGCCTTCGACCACGGGGTGCTGCTCACCGCGGGCGTGGGCGCGGTGCTGATGGTTGTGATGGCTCGGGTGGCCAGCCGCGCCCTGCGGCAGGACTGAGCCGGCTCACCAGTCGGTGCGGCAGTCCGCTCCCTCGCCCTCCACCTGCAGGGTGGCGTGGTCGACGCCGAACCGCTCGCGCAGCACCGTCCGGGAGCGCTCCAGGACCAGGTCGCTGGTGCCCGGCTCGGCCACCAGGTGTGCGGTGGCCACGTTCATCCCCGAGGTCAGCGCCCACACGTGCAGGTCGTGCACCTCGTCCACCCCGTCCACGTCCAGCAGGGCGCGCTCCATCTCGGCCGGCACCACACCGGCGGGGGCGTGCTGACCGAGGACCGCGAGCACCTCCCGGCCCAGCATCACTGCCCGGACCAGGACGAAGGCGGCGATCGCCAGCGCGACGGCGGTGTCCCACCAGGCGTTGCCGGTGGTGGCCACCAGCACGCCGGCCGCGATCACGCCGACCGAGCCCAGGGTGTCGGCCAGCACCTCCAGGTAGGCACCCTTGACGTTGAGCGACTCCTTCGCGCCGCCGGCCAGCAGCCCCATCGCGACCAGGTTGGCGCCCAGTCCGAGGGCGCCGACCACCAGCATCGGGCCGGTGGCGACCTCGACGTTCTCGCCGATCCGCCCGAACGACTCGACGGTGATGAACGCCGCGACCGACACCATCAGCAGCACCGCGAGCGCGGAGGCGAACACCTCGGCGCGGTAGGAGCCGAAGGTGCGTAGGCCGGTGCGGTCGGGACGGGTGGCGATCCGGGTGGCGGCCAGTGCGGCTCCCAGCGCCACGACGTCGGCAGCCATGTGGCCCGCGTCGGAGAGCAGGGCCAGCGAACCGGAGACGATGCCCGCGGCGAGCTCGACCACGAAGAAGGTGGCGATCACCGCGAGCGCGGCGGCCAGTCGCCAGCGGTGCCGTCCACCGGCGTGGCCGCCGGGGCCGGGGTGCCCGTGGCCCGCGTGATGACCATGTCCTGAACCCATGGGCACAGGGTAGGTTGGCAGGCAGCACGTGACTCGCGCCACACCCGGATGCGAACCACGTGGCGACGCTCAGCAGGCACAGCACACCCCTCGGCACGACCCCCAGCGGTGCGCGGCGATCCGTGGTCCCGCGACGACGGAGGAGATGCTCAGTGACTCCAGACGTGACCCCCGACGCCTTCGGCCCGGACGGCCCCGGCGACCCGCTCAGCGAGAGCGGTGCCCGCGACATCGTCCAGCTGCTCACCCCGGAGGGGGAGCGGGTCCACCACCCCGACTTCGACCGCGACTTCAGCGCGGACGAGTTGCGGGGGCTGCTCCGCGACATGGTGCTGGTGCGCCGCCTCGACGTGGAGGCCACCGCCCTGCAGCGCCACGGGGAACTCGGGCTCTGGCCGCAGCTGCTTGGGCAGGAGGCTGCCCAGGTCGGCGCCGGACGGGCGCTGCGTCCCGCCGACTTCGTCTTCCCCACCTACCGCGAGCACGGCGTCGGGTGGTGCCGCGGCGTCGACCCGTTGGCCGTGCTCAGCATGTTCCGCGGGGTGGACCACGGCGGGTGGGACCCGGCCGAGAAGAACTTCGGCCTCTACACCGTGGTGGTCGGCGCCCAGACCCTGCACGCGGTCGGGTACGGGATGGGGATGCAGCGCGACGGCGTGGTCGGCACCGGCGACGCCTCCGTGGACGCTGCGGTGGTGGCGCACTTCGGCGACGGCGCCTCCAGCCAGGGCGACGTGAACGAGGCGTTCGTCTTCGCCGCCTCCTACGACGCCCCGGTGGTCTTCTTCTGCCAGAACAACCAGTGGGCGATCTCGGAGCCGATCGAGCGGCAGTCGCGGATCCCGCTGCACCAACGCGCCCGCGGCTTCGGTTTTCCCGGGGTGCGGGTGGACGGCAACGACGTGCTGGCCACGTACGCGGTGACCGAGCAGGCCCTCGACCACGCCCGCTCCGGGGAGGGCCCGGTGCTGGTGGAGGCCTACACGTACCGGATGGGGGCCCACACCACCACCGACGACCCCACCCGCTACCGGCTCCGGGAAGACGTCGAGCACTGGAAGCTCAAGGACCCGATCGCCCGCGTGGAGGCGTACCTGCGGCGCAACGGATTGGTGGACGAGGGCTGGATGTCGGAGCTGGCGCGGGAGGCCGACGAGCTGGGGGAGCGGTTGCGCGCGGGCTGTCGGGCGCTGCCCGACCCGGACCCGGCGGCGATCTTCGCGCACGTCTACGCGGAGGAGACCGAGGAGCTGCGGGCGCAGCGCGAGGAGTTCCTCGCCTACCGCGCGTCGTTCGAGGCCCCACCGGTGGAGGAGAGCGTGCCATGAGTGCCGTGACGAGTGCAGCTGTGACGAGTGCAGCGTCGTCGAACGCAAGCACCCCCGGGCAGGTGGACGGGCCGGTGGACGGACCGGTGGACGGGCCGGGTCGGACGAGCGCCGGTGGGCAGGCTCCTCCGGACGCGCCGCCGGTGCAGGTGACCTTGGCGAAGGGGCTCAACGCGGGGTTGCGCGCCGCGATGGCGGCCGACGACCACGTGCTGGTGATGGGCGAGGACGTCGGTCGGCTGGGCGGCGTCTTCCGGGTGACCGACGGCCTGCACGCGGAGTTCGGGGAGGACCGGGTGATCGACACCCCGCTGGCCGAGTCCGGGATCGTGGGCACCGCGGTGGGGCTGGCGCTGCGCGGATACCGGCCCGTGGTGGAGATCCAGTTCGACGGCTTCGTCTACCCGGCCTACGACCAGATCGTCTGCCAGGTGGCGAAGTTCCACCAGCGTTCGCAGGGGCGGGCGCGGATGGCGATGGTGATCCGGATCCCGTTCGGCGGGGGGATCGGGGCGGTCGAGCACCACTCGGAGTCGCCGGAGGCGCAGTTCGCGCACACGCCCGGGCTCAAGGTGGTGGCCTGCTCCAACCCGGTGGACGGGTACTGGATGATCCAGCAGGCGATCGCCTGCGACGACCCGGTGGTCTTCCTGGAGCCGAAGCGGCAGTACCACGCCGACAAGGCACCGCTCGACCTCGACCTGACGCCCGAGCCGCTGTTCGCGTCCCGGGTGGTGCGTCGCGGCGACGACTGCACCGTGCTGGCCTACGGGCCGCAGGTGAAGGTCGCGCTGGCCGCGGCCGAGGCCGCCGCCGCGGAGGGGCGCGAGCTGGAGGTGATCGACCTGCGCACGCTCTCGCCGCTCGATCTGGGGCCGGTGCACGAGTCGGTACGGCGCACCGGTCGGGCGGTGGTGACGCACGAGGCGCACGTGAACCTGGGCATGGGCGCGGAGGTGGCCGCCCGGATCACCGAGGCCTGCTTCTACGACCTCGAGGCCCCGGTGCTCCGGGTCGGCGGGTACGACACCCCCTATCCGGCCGCGCGCAACGAGGAGGAGTTCCTGCCCGACCTCGACCGGGTGCTGGACGCAGTCGACCGAAGCCTGGCCTGGTGACCGCGGTGCGATGGCTCGATGGTGCCTTCCGGTGCGGGGGCGGCGACGATGAGTGACTTCCT
>JAZQNT010000659.1:0-3711 GCA_045627505.1 Nocardioides sp. | reverse complement strand
ACTAAGTAAAACAAAGATAATAAGAGAAAAAAATTGCAAAAGTAGGGTAGGTTAACCTCTATTTTCATAAAATTGATTAGTATGTATGTATGGTTCGACATCAAACTCATTCCCCATAGTCATTTTTTGTGTTATATCTTTGGCCCTTCCCCGCAGCCCCTTCCCCGCAGCCGCCGCCTCTGCCAAGGTGCCGGCATGGGAGAGAGCCAGCCAGCGTCGCCGGGAGTCACCGAGCCCGACCCGGCCACGGCCGCCATGCACGCGTCGGTACCGATCCTGGGCGCCATGGGGATCCGGGTGCTGGAGGCCGACGCAGGGAGCGCACGGGTACTGCTGCCGCTGGCGCCCAACCGCAACCACGTGGGCTCGATCTACGCAGGGTCGCTGCTCAGCGCCGCGGAGGTGCTGGGCGGGCTGATCGGCCTCGCCCAGGGCCACGACGGGTTCGTCCCGATCGTCAGCCAGATCGAGATCGACTACCTGCGGCCGGCCACCACCGACGCGGTCGCCGCCACCACCTTCACCACCGAGCAGCAGAAGCAGGTCAGGGAGGACGCCGCACGCGAGGGACGCGCGCGCTTCGTCCTCGAGGTCTCCGTGAGCGACGCCGCGGGTACCGAGGTGGCCCGGGCCGTCGGGCACTACCAACTGCGCCGGGTCGCCACGCTGTGACGCGTGCGACGAACCCGCCCGACCCCAGGATGCGTGGGAAGGCGCACAAATGGGGAGGGGACCCACCGAGACCTCCATCCGACGAGCAGGTGCCCCATGCCCCAGACAGCCCAGCCGCAGGCCGCTGACGACTCCGGCGGCCTGAAGCGCACCATCACCGGCAGGCTGCTGTTCGCCTTCGTGCTCGGCGACGTCCTCGGCTCGGGCATCTACGTCCTGGTCGGTGCAGTCGCCGGAGAGGTGGGCGGGGCATTCTGGATCGCCTTCGCGGCCGGGGTCAGCGTCGCGACGCTGACCGGGCTGGCCTACGCGGAGCTGGCGACCAAGTACCCCCGCGCGGCCGGCGCCGCGCTCTACACCCACCACGCCTTCGGCAACCGGGGCCTGACCTTCCTGGTGACCATCGGCTTTCTCTCCGCCAGCTTTGCCGCAGGTGGCTCCCTGGCCGTCGGCTTCGCCAACTACTTCAACGCCCTGTGGGACCTGCCGCCCCCGCTGCTGGTCGCGGTGCTCCTGCTGGTGCTGCTCACCCTGGTCAACCTGGCCGGGATCACCGAGTCGGTGAAGCTGAACGTGGCGATGACGGCGGTGGAGGCCGTCGGGCTGGCGCTGGTGGTGGGCATCGCGGTGGCGCACGTCGCCGAGCACGGAGCCGACTGGGGCAGCCTGATGGAGTTCCGGACCGAGCACCAGCCGGTGCTGGCCATCGTCGCCGGCGTCGCGCTGGCCTTCTTCGCCATGACCGGCTTCGAGAACGTGGCCAACGTCGCGGAGGAGACGGTCGACCCGCACCGGGCCTTCCCGATCGCGCTGGTCGGCGGGATGGTCACGGCCGGAGTGATCTACGTCCTGGTGGCGGTCTCGGCCCAGCTCGTGGTGGGTTCGGACGCACTGGCCGCCTCCGACGCGCCGCTGATCGAGGTGATGAAGTCGGACGTGGTGCCGGTCCCCGTGTCGCTCATCACCACCCTCTTCGCGCTGATCGCCTGCGTGGCCATCACCAACACCACACTGGTGGCGGTGGTCACCCAGCCGCGGGTGCTCTACGGGATGGCCAACGAGGGCGTGGTCCCCCGGGCCTTCGCCCGCCTGCACCCCACCCGTCGCAGCCCCTGGGTCGGCCTGATCTTCTCCCTGTGCATCGTGGTCCTGCTGCTGCTCGTCGGAACCCTGGTTGGTCGCGCAGGAGGCGGCATCGACCTCGTCGCGCGGCTGGCCACGGTCACCGTGGTCCTGCTGCTGGCGATCTACGTCCTGGTGATCAGCGCCGCGCTGAAGTTGACCGGCGTCGACGAGGACGAGCAGACCTTCGTGGTGCCGCGACCGCTGCTGTGGCTCGGCCTGGTGGGCAACGTGGTGCTCCTGGGCTACGTGGTGCGCGACGACCCGACCTCGGTGCTGTGGTGCGCGGGGCTTCTCACCGTCGGCGGGGCCCTGTACGTTGCAGAGAGTCTCAATGCGCGCAGGAGGGCACACAAGACCTCAGCCCCACCACCTGCACCACCGTCTCCACCACCACCTGGATCACCACCCGTACCACCGTCAGAACCCCGCTGACCTGCAGCGATGCAGCGGCCGGGCTCCCGATTTCGTTCAACAGTCGGGCGTGACGAGGAGCGAACGAAGGTCAACTGGGCGATGTGCGTAGGCGCACACGGCCGATCACGTGCTTTTTGTTCATTCATCCCCCAATCTGGATGAAGTAACCAACCAGATGGAAAGTCCTCGTCAGAGAAAACGACGGGGCCACCCGGACCGCGCCGAAGCTCGACACGTCGCCGGGGTGACTCGAACTTATGGATCGAGTGGTGTCGAGCACGGCTGACCCAGCAGCACTGCCGCCCTTCGGGGGCGGCTTGGGGTGAAGGCGACGAAGGTCGCCCGGGCACGGCAGCCCGAATCCGACAGGTCATCAGCCGCAGGCGTGCGCCGGAGAACCGCACTGTGAAGACTCCCAAGACCGTACTGACCGCTTTCGTTGGTACCGCCGTGGCCACCACTCTGATGGCAGCCCCGTCCCAAGCAGCCCCCACCTCCAGCACCGCAGCAGCCAGCACCACCTCGGTCAAGATGGCCGCAGCCAAGAAGGCAGCCATCAAGAAGGCAGCCGCCAAGAAGGCAGCCGTGGCCAAGAAGGCCGCTGTGGCCAAGAAGAAGCGCATCGCGACCAAGAAGATCCGCGCCCGCAAGCGCGCCGTCAAGGCCCTGCGCATCGCCAAGACGAAGCGCGGCCGCATGTACCGCTGGGGCGCCGCTGGCCCCAACAACTTCGACTGCTCCGGCCTCACCTCGTGGGCCTACCGCAAGGCCGGCAAGGCGATCCCGCGTACCTCCCGCGCGCAGGCCGCAGCCGCCAAGCGCACCAAGAGCCCCAAGAAGGGCGACCTGGTGTTCTTCCACCGCGGTGGCCGCGTCTACCACGTCGGTTTCTACGCCGGCAAGGGCAAGGTGTTCCACGCACCGCGCACCGGCCGTCCGGTGAAGGCCGAGAAGATCTGGACCCGTGCCGTGTTCTACGGCAAGGTCGCCTGATCCGTCCCTCCCCCGGCCCCTGCCGCTCGTCGGCAGGGGCGCGCGGACCCCATCCCCCCGAGTCCGCGCCACTCGCCCGCGTCCCCTTCCTCCGGGACGCGGGCGAGCTGCATTTCCGCGCGGAGGCAGATCCCCGGGGGCTCCGCGGAGCGGCGAGGGCGCTGTGACAGCGTTCTCCCCATGAGCAGCTACGAGAACGTCACCCTGGACCCGGCCGCGAACGTCTACTTCGACGGCGGTTGCGTCTCGCACACCTTCCACACCGCCGAGGGCGTCCGCAAGAGCGCCGGCGTGGTCTTCCCCAACACCTTCACCTTCGGCACCGACTCCCCCGAGGTCATGGAGCTCCACGGCGGCGCCTGCAAGGTCCGCCTCGCCGGCTCCGAGGAGTGGACCACGTACGCCGCCGGTGAGTCCTTCTCCGTCCCGGGCAACTCCTCGTTCGACATCGAGGTCACGGAGACGCTGAGCTACGTCTGCCACTACGGCTGACCCCCGACTCACGCT
>JAZQNT010000658.1:0-2132 GCA_045627505.1 Nocardioides sp. | reverse complement strand
AGCAATAAATATTGTAGAAGGTAAAACATATAAAAAACAGTCAGCATGAAATTTTAGGAGGATAAAACAATGGATAACAAAACAAAAACTTTTCTCAGAAACTGTCTGAAGGATTACGGCGCATTTTATTTGATCTACATGCGGGACGACGTCCGGCGCGCCCGGGAGATCCTGGGCGCCTGAGTCTGCGCAGCCCTGTTCTTCCGTCCGGGGTTTCTTCGTGCTGGTTTCTTCGTGCTGAGGGGCCGGCGCCGTCAGGCGTCGGCCCCTCAGCCCGTCTGCTCCATGCCCGCCAGAGTGTCTACCCCCGCCAGAGTGTCTGCCAGAGCCTCTGCCGAACCCCCGGTGTGCGCCAGGAGGAACACCTCGAGTGGTGAGACCTGACCCAGGAAGATGCATGGCTGCACGCAGCACCACCGCTCGCGACACCAGCACTCTCGGCGCCACCACTCTCGGCACCGTGACACTCGTCGCGCTCGTGCTCGCAGCCAGCACGCTGACGACCGTGCCCGTCAGCGCCGGGGCGACCCCGTCGCCGCCGCCGACAGGGCAACCGCGGGCAGCACCCTGAACGCGGGCAGCACCGCGGAGAAGGCCGTCCGCGCCCCCCGGCGAAGAGAGTCCTCCTGAAGACGGCCTACGGCAAGAAGGCGCTGCGCACCAAGGTCGGCAAGAAGTACACGCTCACCTTCTCGGGTCGCAAGGGCGACCGGGTCCGGATCGCAGGCCTGACCAAGGACGCCTGGGAGGCGAGCGGCTTCGCGTACACCCCGATCGAGCGTCGCACGCTCATCGGCCCCAAGGCCACGAAGCTCCTCGCCCGGGCGGACGGGTTCGCCACCCTCAAACGCTCCGGTGTGCACAAGGTCCGCTTCACCGCGATCACGACGCGCACCCAGCTGATCAAGCTCGTCACCCGCAGCACCTCGACCAAGAAGATCACGGTTCCGGCGCGTACCGGCCACCAGTACGCCGTCGACGTGCAGGTCGACGCTGGGACGCGGATCTCGACCAGCGGTGGCGTCACCACCCTGTCCACCGGCGGACAGGGTGGTGACGGTCCATTCCTCCAGAGCTACTGGTTCGACGCCAGCGTCCTCACGGCGGTTCCCGGTCAGCCGCTGCTCGGGTACGGCGACTACGCGGACCGGGTCTTCGCCGGGGTCGGCAAGACGGTTCGCATCCACCTCACCCCGCAGACCCGCTCCACCGTGGACCCACAACCACTGGTCCCGCTGGCTGTGCAGGTCTCCGGCGCCCCGGTGGAGGTCCCGGCCGAGGCGAAGGGCGGTGCCGTGGTCACCGTCGACGCTTCCGGCCTCGCCCATCCCTATGCGACCGTGCTGGGGCTGACGGGGACCTCGTGGACTGCGCGCACTGCGGACGGCCGTGAAAGTCCCCGGGGCGGACGCGTGGTCGGCGTGAGCGGGGACCGCCTCGTCCTGCTGCTGAGCGGTGAGTCTGCCGGGCGCACCTTCCGGCTGGTGCCCACACCGGTGCATCCCCAGAAACTCGTCGGTGGGGACAGCGTCCGGGTGCCGGCAGACCCCGACGGTCTGGAGACCCTCGTGACCGTCGATACGGCCGGTGTGATGTATGCGGACGCGACGGTTCACGCGGCCCCGTCCGGTAGTTGGAGCGTCACCTACGGGTATCCGATCGCCGGTACACCGCCTCGTGGGTGCAACGGCTGCGGGGAGGATATGGGGACGATCACCACCCTGGGCAAGCACACGGCGTACTCGGGCGGCTATGTCGGCGGAGGCGGTGTGCGGGTGCTGCTGAGCACTGGTGGTCGCGCGGCCGAGGGATACTTCGAGGTCTCCCTCACCGACGCCACCCGGCGCTGACGCCCGCCGGCACCGGCAGCGCGGAGCAGCGAACAGCCCCCGGAACCCCAGGTCCCGGGGGCTGTTCGCCACAGCTGAGTCGTCGGACTCAGGCGTCGTGGTTCTGCTCGAGCAGGGCGGCGATCTCGGCGACCGCGGCCTGGTCGGAGCCGGCCACCTCGACCTGGTCGCCGTACTTGGCGCCCAGGGTCATCAGCAGCAGCGAGGAGGCTGCGTCGACGCCGTTGATGGTGACGTCGGACCCCTGGGCGGCTGCGGCCTCGGCGATGACGGCGGCGGGAC
>JAZQNT010000657.1:0-5021 GCA_045627505.1 Nocardioides sp. | reverse complement strand
TAGCATCCTTTAGTTTTTAAGTAATTGATGACTTCAGATAAATCATTGAATTCTATGTTCATATGGTTTTGAATGATGTCATGTTTTTTTATACAGTCCTGGATGAAGCCAGCAGTCATGCCTGCGGCATTTGCGGCAAGTATACCTAGTCTAGAATCTTCTAAAACTAAACAATCATTTGGATTAACATTAGCGAGCTTAGCTGCGGTCAAGAAAATCTCTGGGTCTGGTTTACCATGAGTTACTTTGTCACCTGTCATGATTACGCTAAATGGATAAGCTTTATCCATGAACCCCGTCCCCGTCCGCCCGTCCCAGCCCGGCACCCGTGCCCCTGGTCGCGTCCGCCGCGTGGGCGCGCGGCACCGAGCCGTGCCGGTGCTGGTGGCGGGCGCACTGGTGGCCACCGTGCTGCCGTTGGCGGCCCTGGGCACCACCGCGGCCCAGGCCGCGCCCGCGCGGACCAAGCTCACGGTGACGGCACCCGCGAAGGCGTACACCTCCTCGAAGGTCAGCCTCACCGGCAAGGTGAGCCCGGTCGGCAAGCGCCGCACCGTGCACCTCCATGCCCGCAAGAGCGGCGCGTGGAAGAAGGTGGCCAGCGTGCGCACCGACGCCAAGGGGCGCTTCACCCTCAAGGCGTCCACGCCCGCGAAGCCCACCACCCGTACCTACCGGGTGACCGTCCTGGCCACGTCCGGCCGGGCCAAGGCCGTCGCCACCAGGAAGGTGAAGATCGTCAAGGCCCCGCCGGCCGCACAGACGCCCACCCCCTCCCCGGCAGACTTCAAGGCCTCCTGGGCGAGCAGGACCGTCAAGGTGGGCACCTCGGCCCGCTTCACCGCCACCGGCACCCTCCCGGGGCCGACCGGGCGCAACCGCAAGGTCGTGGTGCAGCGCAAGCAGGCCGACGGGTGGACCACCGTGACCCGCGCCCGGACCGACGCGAAGGGCCGGTTCAGCGTCAAGGTGCCGGCCACCTGGCTCTTCTCCCTCAAGCACCGGCTGTACGTGCCGGCCACCGCGAAGGCGCGCAAGCGGTTCTCCCAGGCGGCGACGCTGCGCTCGGTCCCCACCTGGGTTCCCCAGGGCAGCAGCAGCGACTACGCACTGCTGCGGGACAGCAAGACCAAGGCGACCTACCGGTGGAACGCCTGCCAGGGCGCCATCACCTACCGGGTGAACATCGCCCAGGCCCCGGCCTTCGTCACCCCCGGGTTCATCAAGGAGGCCGTCACCGAGGTGGCCCAGGCCACCGGCCTGCAGTTCAACTACCGGGGCACCACCACCGTCCACGGCTTTCCCGCCGACGAGAGCTCGTGGCCCACGGACTCCGACCTGGTGATCTCGTGGACCAAGGACAGCCAGACCGCGCGACCGTTCAAGAGCCAGGGGGTCCTGGGGCGCGGCGGCATGGCCGGCTACCGCACCAGCGACGCCCGCGGCACGGTCTTCAACGCCACCCGCGGCCACGTGATCATCAATGCCACCTCCGACTACATCAAGGACGACCCGGACGCCACGTTCGGGGTGCTCAAGCACGAGCTGACGCACTCGGTGGGTCTGGACCACGCACCCTCGGGCAAGGGGGAGCAGCTGATGGACGCCTACCTCGACCCGGAGCGGGGCGCCGCCTACGGGGCGGGGGACCTGGCCGGACTGCGCACCCGCAGCGTGAGCGCCGGCTGCATCAAGGTCTGGGCGTTCAGCGACGGGGCCGTCCGGGCGCCGACGTCCTCCAACCTGCTGCCGATCGGCGGCGACGGCTCGGTGCGTGCCGCGGACCTGCGGACCCGGATGGCCCAGATCGCCGGACGGTACGGCGTGGTCGACCGTCACTGACGCCCGGGCGATCGGGGTGCTGCTCAGCCGATCGTGACCTCGACGACGTTGGAGGCCTTGCCGGAGTCGGTGTCGATCACCCGGAACTTGGTCTTGCCGCTCTGTCCGGTGACGACGTAGGTGGTGTAGGTGCCACCGCGCACCGACATGGTGACCGGGAAGTCGGTCCAGGCGCCGTCCACCTTGCGCTGGACACGCAGGATGGCGCCGTCACCTCGGGGGTAGGAGCCGGTCAGGTCGATGCGGCCCATCGCCGGGACCGAGGTCTGGGCGGCGGTGAGCTTGAACTCGTCCTTCTCCTTCTCCTTCTTCGCCTTCTTCTCCTCTTCCTGGTTCACGTCCTGCGCCTCGGCCGCGGCCTGCTGCTCCGGGTCGACGTCGAGGGTGATCCGCGGCCCCGCGGGGCCGGTGGTGGCCACCGGGTCGGGGAGGTAGAGCGTCTCGCCGGCCGTGGGAGAACCCGAGGAGCCGTCGACCTCGGCGTCGTTGAACCCGAGGACCCGGCTGCCGGCGAGCACGGCCACACCAGCCAGCAGTCCCACGACCACCGCCACACCGGTCAGGGCCACGAGTCCGGCGAGGACCGGTCGGTCGGAGAGGGGCTTCGGCTGGTCAGCCACGACGGGGCTCCTGGGAAACACGTGCGGAACGAGGGCCCGGCCATTGTCCCATCCCGACCGGGTCGGGGCACGGCACCCGGGTCACGGCGCGGCGGGCTGCTCAGCCCTCGCCGCGCCCGGCGCGGACCAGCTGCTCGGCCACCGCGTGCTCGTCGGTGCGCGCGTCGTAGGACCAGAAGGTGCGCAGCGCGGCCGCCGTGGCGGCCACGCCCACGATGCAGGCCAGACCACCCGTGACCACCGCGCCGCGCACGTTCCACGCGTCGGCCACGAAGCCGCCGCGGACCTGGCCGGTGCGCGGACCGAGCGAGTACGAGAGCATCTCCATCCCGGCCAGACGACCACGCATCTGGTCGGGGATGGTCTGGTTCCACACCGTCCCGCGGAAGATCGCCGACACCATGTCGGAGGCCCCGGCCAGGGCGAGGAACACCAGCGCCAGCCAGAAGCTCGGGCTCAGCCCGGCGAGCGCGACCAGCAGGCCGTACAACGCCGCCGAGATCGTGATCGCCGCACCGTGGCGGTGCACGCGCGAGATCCAGCCGGAGGTGGCCGTGGCCAGCACCGCCCCCACCGTGCCCGCGGCGTAGAGCAGGCCGAGCCGCTCCGGCGCCTCGAAGACCTCCTCGGCCATCGCCGGGAACAGCACCACCGGCATCGCCAGGAACATCGAGGCGATGTCGACGGTGTAGGTGCCCAGCAGGTCCCGGCGTCCGACGCCGTAGCGGATGCCCTCGACGATCGAGGCGATCGACGGGGGCGTGGTGTCGCTGGTGTGCGGGTAGGGCCGCATGGCGACGTACATGAGGGTGGCGACGACCAGCCCACAGGCGTCCAGCACGTAGCACCAGCCGGTGCCGACGAAGGCGATCAGCAGGCCGCCCACCATCGGTCCGGCCAGCAGTCCCATCTGGCCGCCGAGGCTGGTGAGCGCCTGCGCCGAGGCGATCTGCTCGTGCCGCACCGTGCGCGGCATCAGCGCCTCGCGGCTGGGCCGTTGCAGCGACGCGGTGCTGGTGAGCAGCGCCGCCAGCACGAACAGCACCCACAGCCGCGGTTCCCCGACGAAGCTGTTCAGCGCCAGCAGACCGATCAGGACGAACTGTGCGACGCCGTACCCGACCAACAGCCGACGACGGTCGAAGTGGTCGGCCAGCGCCCCGCCCCACAGCCCGAAGACGATCAGCGGGACCAGCTCGACCAGCCCGATCAACCCGACCATGAAGTTCGAGTCGGTGAGCTTGTACACCTGGTACGGGATCGCGACGTAGGTGATCATCGAGCCGAACGCGAAGACCGTCCCGGCCACGAAGAGCAGCCGGAAGTCCTTCGAGTCGCGCAGGGGCGTGGTGTCCATCCGCAGGCCGCGGAGTCGTTCGACGATCGTCACGAAAGTGAAGTGTCCCAGTTGGGTTTGGCCGGGCCGACGGCGGCCCGCTCCGCTCAGCCCACCGGGCCGGCGGCCAGCACCTGGTAGCTCGTGGCCGGCTTGAGCGGCGAGTCACCGCACGACTGACGACGCTCGACGCTGCGGCGGCCCACCCCGGCCCGCCACTCGACGTGCCCCTCGTCCGTGCGGTCCCGCAGCCGCACCACGCCGCTCTCCTCGTCCATCTCCTCGTCCAGCACGGTCACGTCACCCAGGTCGTCGAGCCCGGCTGCCTCCATCACGTGCACCATCGCCACCTGCGCCGCGCCCGACAGCCCGGCCCGGCCGCGGGTGAAGCCCAGCGGGTGGCGGCCCACCTCGATCTCCTCCAGCGCCATCACCGCGCTCTCGGTGTCCAGCCGTCCCAGGCAGATCGCGGACGGCAAGGTGAGCAGGGTGGCGGAGAACCGGTGCCCGCCCAGGTGCGTGCACTCCCAGGTCTCCTCGGGCCAGCGGGCCGCCACCGCGGCGGCCACCGGACGTCCCATCTCGGCGCAGCACAGGTCGCGGCTGCCGTTGGTGCACACCAGGTGCAGGTCGCCGTCCCAGGGCTCCAGCCCGGGCAGCACGCCGGTCTCGGCGAATCCCTCGAGGTCGAGGTCCAGCACCGCGGCCGTCCCCGGCAGGGTGGTCGCGGTGATGGTGGCCTCGGTCGGGGTGACGGCCACGGCGAAGAGCCGCACGCCCTCGCCGGAGCGTCCGCCGGGACGTCGGACCAGCAGCACGTTGACGCCCCGCAGTGCACCCAGCCGCTCCTTCACCCCCTCGGGGAGGCGGGAGTCCCGCAGCGCCTGCTTGCCCCACGCGCCGGCGTACTCGAGCAGCAGGTAGCGGGTGTCGGCGGGGGCGGTGCCGACCATCGGCTCGTGGTCGCCACGGCTGGCCAGGGTGCAGCGGAACATCTCGGACACGCCCAGATTCTCCCCCACGGCAGAAGCGCCACCGGGATCGGCCGACGGTCTGCGTGCCGGGCGCGAGAATGGCCCCATGGAGTTCCGCGAAGTGGTGCGTCGGCGCCGGATGGTCCGTTCGTTCACCGACGAACCGGTGCCCACCCAGGCCCTGGACCGGATGCTCGAGCACGCGGTGCGCGCCCCCAGCGCCGGGTTCTCCCAGGGCTGGGCGTTCCT